>JAEFAK010000223.1 GCA_016287555.1 Oscillospiraceae bacterium | reverse complement strand
CTCGCCCTTTCTGACGGCCTCCATCAGCGCGCGGGTATTGCCCAGACCGCTGACGACCGCCACGCGCACCGTGCCCGCGCCGGGAACGTCGAACTTCGCTTCCTTCCAGCCCTTCATGCCGCGGACGGCCGTGAAGGCGTCGGCGGGCGGGTTGGAGCCGGTGACGAGGAAGTAGGCGCTGCGCAGAGCCGCGTCCATGACGCCGCCCGTCGCGCCGAAGATGACTGCAGCGCCCGTGCCGGAGCCGAGAGGCGAGTCGAACGGAGTCTCCTCCAGCTCCTTGACGTTGACGTGGTAGCTCTTGAGCAGTCTGCCGAGCTCGCGCGTCGTGATGACGACGTCGACGTCGGGATCGCCGCAGGCGTCCTTGAGGTTGGGGATGTCGGCCTCGCTCTTCTTCGCCGTGCAGGGCATGACGGAGATGACGCGCATCTTGTGCGGGTCGACGCCGATCTTCTCGGCAAAGTAGCTCTTGGCTATCGCGCCGAACATGGCCTGCGGGGACTTGGCGGTCGAGAGGTTGGTCGTGTATTCGGGGAACTGCGATTTGACGAAGCGGACCCAGCCGGGGCAGCAGGACGTGAACATGGGCCAGCTGTACTGATCGCGGTGGGTGAAGCGCTCGATGAACTCGCTGCCCTCCTCCATGATGGTGAGGTCGGCGGTGAAGTTGGTATCGAAGACGTAGTCGAAGCCGAGCGCGCGGAGCGCGGCGGCCATTCTGCCGACGGTCGCCTCCTCGCGGGAGAGGCCCAGATGCTCCGCCCACGCCGTGCGCACGGCGGGCGCGACCTGAACGACCGTCGTTATCTCGGGGTCCTCAAGGGCCGCCGTGACCTTTGCCGTGTCGTCCCTTATGCTGAGAGCGCCGGTCGGGCAGTGGGTGATGCACTGGCCGCAGAGCGCGCAGTCGGCGTCGGTGAAGAGGCGGTTGAGGCGTACGCCGACGGTCGTGCGCGAGCCGCTTCCCTTGACGTCCCAGACCTTGAGCGTCTGTATCTTGTCGCAGACCTCGATGCAGCGCATGCACTTGATGCACTTGCTCTCCCTGCGGATGAGATAGCTGTTCTCGGGCCATTCGTTCTTCTTGACGTCCTTGGGATAGGGATTGTCGATGATGTTCAGCTCGGAGGCGAGGTCCTGCAGCTGGCAGTTGTGCGAGCGGACGCAGGTCGTGCAGTCGCCGTCGTGCTGGGAGAGGATGAGCTTGAGGTTAGTCTCGCGCGCGGTCTTGGCGCGGTGGGAGTTGGTATGGATGACCATGCCCTCGGCGACCTTCTCCGTGCAGGAGGGGACGAGGCGCTCGAAGCCGTCGATCTCGACCACGCAGATGCGGCAGGCGGATATCTCGTTGATGCCCTTCAGATAGCAGAGAGTGGGGATGTGTATCCCTATGGAAGCGGCGGCCTCAAGAATAGTGGAGCCCTCGGGGACGACGGCTTCGCGTCCGTCGATAGTAAGTCTTACCATTTCGTTTCTCTCCCTCCTCTGAAGTTGCCGAAGCCGAAGTAGTCGCAGTGCAGGCAGCGGGAGGATTCCAGCTCTGCCTGCTTGCAGGACATACCGAGCTCGATGACCTTGAAATCTTTCTTCCGCTCATAGACCTCGCGCACGTGCAGGTTCACGCGTCCGCGCGGGACCACGCTGTTTATCTTGGGATCCGGAAGGACGACGTCCGCGGATATCTCGTGCTTGAAGCCGAGGAATTCGTCGATATTGGCCGCGGCGACCTTGCCCGCTGCGATGGCCCTGATGGCGGTGGCCGGGCCGGTCACGCAGTCGCCGCCGGCGAAGATCTTGTCGTCGCCGACCTGCGCGTCGTCGCCGGCCATGATGGAGCCGCGCTTGACGGTTATGCCGGATTCCTCGAAGTGGCGGGATTCGATGCCCTGCCCGACGGCGAGGATGATCAGGTCCGCCTCCAGCCGCAGCTCGCGGCCTTCGGAATCCGAGACGGAGGGACGTCCGCTCTTGTCGTAAACGCCGGGATCCTGAGGCCTGACCCAGAGGGCGACGGCGTTGCCGTTTTCATCCGCTTCGATGCGGACCGGCGCGACCATGGTATAAAGCTCCACGCCCTCGGCGATAGTGCCTTCTATTTCCTCCGGCAGAGCAGTCATATCGGACTGGCGGCGGCGGTAGACGCAGCTGACCTTTTCAGCGCCGAGGCGGACCGCCGAGCGGTTGACGTCCATGGCGACGTTGCCGCCGCCGATGACGATGACCTTTTTGCCGGTCAGATCCGGAAGCTGCTCGTCGCCGATGCTGCGCAGCAGCTCGACTGCCGATATGACGTTGCCGCTGTCCTCGCCCGGGATGCCCGCCTTGCGGTCCGTCTGCGCGCCGATGGCGATGTAGACGGCGTCGTAATCCGCCTTGATCTGCTCCATGGTGATGTCCTTGCCGACGTCGACCTCGGTATGCGCCTCGACGCCGACGGCGAGGATGGCGTTTATCTCCTTGTCCAGCTCGGTGCGCGGCAGGCGGTAGCTGGGGATGCCGTAGCGGAGCATGCCGCCCAGTCTTTTGTGCTTTTCATAGACCGTCACGGAGTGACCCATGAGGCGCAGATAATA
>JAEFAK010000222.1 GCA_016287555.1 Oscillospiraceae bacterium | reverse complement strand
CTATTCGCTATCTTTTTTTACCTTTTGTCACACATCATTGTACAACCCACACTGAGCCTTTTTGCCAAGTAAAAATCGCCATTGTAATTCAGCAGAGTATATGATAAAATAACTTTTAATCGCAAATGGACAAATTCGCCGCGCCTTTCGGCGCGTCGGCATAATGGAATGGGAGTGAGGTAAAAAATGTCCAAAGTGCTTTTGAGCGGCGACGAGGCCGTCGCCCGCGGCGCATGGGAGGCAGGCGTCTCCGTCGCGGCGGCATACCCCGGCACGCCCAGCACAGAGATCCTGGAGAACATGGCCCAGTATAAGGACGACGTGTACGCCACGTGGGCCAACAACGAAAAGATCGCCACCGAGATCGCCATCGGCGCCTCCATCGGCGGGCTTCGCGCCTTCGCGGCGATGAAGCACGTCGGAATGAACGTCGCGACCGACCCGATGTTCACCGTCGCCTATACGGGCGTCAACGGCGGACTGATGCTCGTCACCGCCGACGACCCCGGCGCCCACAGCTCGCAGAACGAGCAGGACAACAGGCTCTATGCGCCCCATGCGCGCATGGCCATGCTCGAGCCCTCCGATTCTCAGGAGTGCCTCGACTTCGTCAAGGCTGCGTTCGACATCTCCGAGCAGTTCGACCTCGTCGTCGAGCTTCGCATGACGACCCGCGTATGCCACTCCAAGAGCATAGTCACGCTCGGCGAGCGCAAGCAGGTCGCCCCGAAGAAATATGAGTCCAATCCGGCCAAGTTCTCGATGCTGCCCGCTCACGCGCGCGTGCGTCATTATAAGGTCGAGGAGAATCTCAAGGCTCTGGCCGAGTATTCCGAGACTTCTCCGCTCAACAAGGTCGAGCACGCCGGCTCCAAGCTCGGCATCGTCGCCTCCGGCATCAACTACATGCACGCGCACGAGGCCTTCGGCGATGGCGTCGGTTACCTCAAGCTCGGCATAACCTACCCGATAGCCGAGAACCTCGTCCGCGACTTCTGCTCGAAGTACGATGAGATCATCGTCATCGAGGAGGGCGAGCCCTACCTCGAGAACACCCTCAAGGCCATGGGCATCAGCTGCCACGGCAAGGCCGAGCTCGGCCCCCAGGGCGAGCTCTCCGCCAGCCGCATCCGCGAGGCCTTCGGTCTGCCCGGCGAGAACGATACATACGCCAGCCCCGCTCAGGCTCCGAACCGTCCTCCCGTGCTCTGCGCCGGCTGCCCGCACAGAGGCTTCTATTATTCTCTCCGCAAGCATAAGGACAAGCTCGTCGCCGTCGGCGACATCGGCTGCTATGCGCTCGGCGCCTCCGCGCCGTTCTTCGGCTTCGACGCCGGTATCTGCATGGGCAGCGGCTTCTCCATCCCCATCGGCCTTTCCCTCGCCCTCAAGGCTCAGGGCGATACCCGCAAGGCGTTCGGCATCCTCGGCGACTCGACGTTCTTCCACAGCGGCTTCAACAGCCTCGTCGACGCCGTCCATCAGCAGGCTGACGTCTGCCTCGTGCTGCTCGACAACTCCATAACCGCCATGACCGGCCATCAGGAGAACTCCGGCACCGAGATAAACCTCATGGGCTACAAGGTCCCCGCGATCTCCATCGACAAGATGGTCGCCTCGACGGGTCTTGCTCCCGAGCGCATCAGGGTCGTCGATCCCATCGACCAGAAGGCAATGGACGAGGCCATCGAGGCCGCGCTCGCGACCGAGGGCACTTTCGTCATCATAACCCGCCGTCCCTGCGCGCTGCTGCGCGAGGTCATAAAGGCCCGCGCCGGAAAGCACTGCGAGATCGACGCCGACAAGTGCAAGGGCTGCAAGGCCTGCATGCGCGTCGCCTGCCCGGCCATGAAGTTTGCCGACGGCAAGGCTGAGATAGTCGATATTGCCAACTGCACCGCCTGCGGACTTTGCTCGCAGATGTGCAAGTTCGGCGCCATAAAAGTAGTTGGAGGTGCCAAATAATGACCAGTATTCTTCTTACGGGCGTCGGCGGTCAGGGCACGATCCTTATGACCAAGATCCTTTCCAAGGCTCTCGTCGAGCTCGGATACGACGTCAAGATGAGCGAGATCCACGGCATGAGCCAGCGCGGCGGCACGGTCAACACCCAGCTCCGCTTCGGCGAGAAGGTCTACGCGCCCAACATCTCCGAGGGCGACGCGGACATCATCGTGGCCTTCGAGAAGGTCGAGGCGCTCCGCGCGCTGCCGTACCTCAAAAAGGGCGGCCGCATAGTCATGGACAGCCATGAGATCTATTCCATGCCCGTCCTCACCGGCGAGGAGACCTATCCCTCCGACGCTGACGAGCTTCTCAAGAAGACCGTCGGCAACGTGCTCGTCATCCCCGCCAGCAAGATAGCCGAAAAGCTCGGCAACGGCAAGGTGCAGAACGTGTGCCTGCTCGGCGCTCTGGCCAAGGCCCTCGGCCTGGACCACGTCGACTGGAACAAGCTCATCGCCGACACCGTACCGGCCAAGATGGTCGAAATAAACCAGGCCGCGTTCAAGGCCGGCTGGGACTACTGATATCAGATATCACCCGAAAGAGGGGCGGATCATCCGCCCCTCTTTTCTT
>JAEFAK010000024.1 GCA_016287555.1 Oscillospiraceae bacterium | reverse complement strand
ATTCATGGACGGCGCACGGCCGCTACCCGACCAACACCCCCGGCTGGTGGGGCGGGGCGCATCCCTTTACGCTGCTCGACTGGTCCGTCGTGCACAACGGCGAGATATCCTCCTATGACGCCAACCGCCGCTTCATTGAGATGTTCGGCTATAAATGCACGCTCCAGACCGACACCGAGGTCATTACATATATATTGGATTACCTCGTCCGCGTGCAGGGGCTGACCCTGCAGGAGGCGGCCGGCGTCATCGCGGCTCCCTTCTGGAACACGATAGAGAGCGAGAAGGACCCGGAGACGCGCGAAAGGCTCACGTTCCTTCGCAAGGTCTTCCCCAGCCTGCTGATAACGGGTCCGTTTTCCATCGTCCTCGGCTTTACGGGCGGGCTGATGGCCCTCAACGACAGGCTCAAGCTCCGCTCCATGGTCGTCGGCGAAAAGGACGACAGAGTCTTCATTGCGAGCGAGGAGGCCGCCATACGCACGATGGAGCCGGAGGCCGAGAACATCTGGGCCCCGGCGGGCGGAGAGCCCGTCATAGTCAAGGTGAAGGAGGGTGCTTACTGATGGCCGTGGATTTCATCTATCCGGAATTTGAAGTCGTCAGAAACGAAAACCGCTGCATCGCCTGCCGCGTCTGCGAGAGGCAGTGCGCCAACGAGGTGCATCGCTACAGCGAGGAGCGCGGCGTCATGATGAGCGACGAATCAAAGTGCGTCGACTGCCAGCGCTGCGTCTCGCTCTGCCCGACGCGGGCCCTGAAGATAGTCAAGAGCGAGTGCACGCTCCGCGAGAACGCGAACTGGGATCACGACACCATAACGGAGATATACAAGCAGGCAGGCAGCGGCGGAGTGCTGCTGTCCTCCATGGGAAACCCCAAGCCTCTCCCCGTCTACTGGGACAGGCTGCTCATAAACGCGTCGCAGGTCACCAACCCCTCCATAGACCCGCTGCGCGAGCCCATGGAGACGCGCGTCTCTCTCGGAAAAAAGCCGGACAGGATCCGCAGGGATGACGACGGCAGGCTCGTCTGCGAGCTCCCTCCGCAGATAGAGCTCTCGATGCCGGTCATGTTCTCGGCCATGAGCTACGGCTCCATAAGCTACAACGCCCACGCCTCCCTCGCCCGCGCCGCGACGGAGCTCGGCATCCTCTACAATACCGGCGAGGGCGGCCTGCACGAGGATTTCTACAAATACGGCGCGAACACCGTCGTCCAGGTCGCAAGCGGGCGCTTCGGCGTCCATGAGGACTATCTGGAGGCCGGCGCGGCCATCGAGATAAAGATGGGGCAGGGCGCGAAGCCCGGCATAGGCGGGCATCTGCCCGGGGCGAAAATAGTCGGCGACGTATCGAGGACGCGCATGATCCCCGAGGGGTCCGACGCCATCTCCCCCGCCCCGCATCACGACATTTACTCCATAGAGGATCTGCGCCAGCTCGTATACTCCCTCAAGGAGGCGACGGAATACCGCAAGCCCGTCATAGTCAAGGTCGCGGCCGTGCACAACATAGCCGCCATAGCCAGCGGCATCGCGCGCAGCGGCGCGGACATCATCGCAATAGACGGCTTCCGCGGAGGCACGGGCGCCGCGCCGACCCGCATCAGGGACAACGTCGGCATCCCCATAGAGCTCGCGCTCGCCTCCGTCGATCAGCGGCTGCGCGACGAGGGCATACGCAACAGCGTCTCGCTCGTCGCGGGAGGCTCGATACGCAGCGCGGCGGACGTCGTCAAGGCCGTAGCTCTCGGAGCGGACGCCTGCTACATAGCCACGGCGGCCCTGCTCGCGCTCGGCTGCCATCTCTGCAGGACCTGCCAGACGGGCCGCTGCAACTGGGGCATAGCCACACAGCGCCCGGACCTCGTAAAGAGGCTCAATCCCGAGCTCGGCAGCGAGCGGCTCATCAACCTCATGACCGCCTGGAAGCGCGAGATAATGGAACTCATGGGCGGCATGGGCATCAACTCCATAGAGGCTCTGCGCGGCAATCGCCTCATGCTCAGAGGCGTGGGGCTGAACGAAACGGAGCTTCGCATACTGGGCGTCGCCCACGCGGGGGAATGAACATGAAAAGAGTCTACGTCAACGAAGAATGGTGCCTCGGCTGTCATCTGTGCGAATATAACTGCGCATTCGCCAATTCGGGGCTCAGCGACATGGCGCTCGCCCTCAAGGGCAAGCCGATCTATCCCCGCATCCATATCGAGGGGGACGAGAAGATATCCTACGCCGTCTCCTGCCGCCACTGCGAGGACCCGATGTGCGTCAGAAGCTGCATAGCCGGCGCGATCTCAAAGCAGGACGGCGTCGTCCGCATCGACAGAGACAGATGCGTGGGCTGCTTCACCTGCGTGCTCGTCTGCCCCTACGGCGCGCTCGCCCCGGGCGAGTCCGGCGCCATGCTCAAATGCGAGCTCTGCCTGCAGAACGCCTCCGGCGAGCCCGCCTGCGTCAGGGGCTGCCCGAACAAAGCCATAGTCTATGAGGAAAGGGGCGAGGCCGAATGAAGCGCTACGTCATAATAGGCAACTGCATCGCAGCGGCGGGCTGCGTCGAGGGCATACGCAGCGTCGACCCCGACGGCGCGATAACCGTCGTCTCCGAGGAGACGCATCCCGCCTACTGCCGCCCGCTCATCTCCTATTTCCTCGAGGGCAGGGCGAGCCTCGACAGGATCTCCTACCGCGCGCCGGATTTTTATGACCGCGCGGGCTGCACCGTCCTCTACGGGCGCAGAGCCGTCGCCGTAAGGCCGGAGGAGAAGGCCGTCGAGCTCGACGACGGGACGTCTCTCCCCTACGACGCGCTCTGCGTCGCGACGGGGTCGTCGCCCTTCGTTCCCTCGATGGAGGGGCTCGAAAACGTCAGAAGCAAATATTCCTTTATGACGCTCGACGACGCGATCGCGCTGGACAAGGCCGTCGCGCCGGAGTCCCGCGTATTCGTCGTCGGAGCGGGCATGATAGGCCTCAAGTGCGCCGAGGGGCTGCTCGGGCGAGCCGCGTCTGTCACGGTCTGCGATCTCGCCGACCGCGTCCTTTCGAGCGTGCTCGACTTTGAGTGCGCGGCCCTCGTGCAGCGGCGGCTGGAGGAGCACGGCATGCGCTTTTATCTCGGCGACAGCGTGCTGCGCTTCGAGCCTGACACGGCGTACCTCAAAAGCGGCGCCGTCGTCGGCTTCGACGTGCTCGTGCTCGCCGTCGGCATCAGACCCAACGTCTCCCTCGTCAAAGACGCGGGCGGCGAGGTCGGCCGCGGCATCGTCGTCGACGAGATGATGCGCACCTCCCTGCCGGGAGTTTTCGCCGCCGGAGACTGCGCGCAGAGCTTCGACGTCTCCTCCGGGGAGAGCAGGGTCCTCGCGATACTGCCCAACGCCTATATGCAGGGGCACGCCGCGGGCGTCAACATGGCGGGCGGCCGAGAAGTCTTCGACAAGGGCATAGTCATGAACTCCATCGGCTTTTTCGGCATGCACGCGATGACGGCGGGCTCCTACGACGGAGAGGTATACGAGGAGAAGACCGAAAGCTCCGTAAAGCGCCTTTATACGAAGGACGGGCTGCTCAAGGGGTTCATGCTCGTCGGCTGCGACGAGCGCGCGGGCATCTATACTTCCATGATCCGCGAAAGGATGCCGCTCGACTCCGTCGACTTCGGACTTATGAAGCGCGGCGCGACGACGGCGGGATATTGCAAGGAAAAACGTGGAAAAATGTTCGGAGGTGTTGTATAATGACGTTTATAAACGCCGAAGGGCTCGATCACCGCGCCCTCAACGACGCGATCAGGGGCGTCGAGGGCGACTGCACCATAGAAGGCTGCTGCGGGCAGCGCTTCATCGCCGCCGGCATGTCCGGCAGAGACCTCACCGTCAGAGGCGTTCCCGGCAACGCGCTCGCAGCCTATCTCAACGGCGGGACGATAACCGTCCTCGGCAGCGCGCAGGACGCCGTCGGCGATACGATGAACGCCGGGACGATAATCGTGCACGGCAGCATCGGCGACGCCGCCGGCTACGCCATGCGCGGCGGGAAGATCTTCGTCCGCGGCGACGCGGGCTACCGGGCGGGCATACACATGAAGGAGTATAAGGACAAGGTCCCCGTCATGGTCATCGGAGGCAGAGCAGGGAGCTTTCTCGGCGAATACCAGGCCGGCGGGAAGATAATCGTCCTCAATCTCGACGCGCCGGAAAAAAAGGCCGTCGGCTTCTTCCCCGCGACCGGGATGCACGGGGGAAAGATGTTCATCCGCTCGCTCTGCGAGGAGGTCGTCTTCCCCGAGCAGGTCACGGCCAGGCCGGCCGGTGACGACGATATGCGCGAAGTGCGCGCGGACATAGAGGAATACTGCGCCGTTTTCGGGCTCGACGCGGGAGAGGTGCTCTCGGCTCCCTTCACGGTCGTTACGCCCGACAGCAGGAACCCGTATATGCAGATGTACGTGCCGAATTAACCCTATCAGGAGGTTGCCATGAAATATTCAAAGGATGAGGTCATACAGTACGCGCAGGAGGAGGACGTAAAGTTCATACGTCTTACCTTCTGCGACGTTTTCGGTAAGCAGAAGAATATCGCGATCATGCCGGACGAGCTGCCCCGCGCCTTTGAGTACGGCATCTCGTTCGACGCCTCCGCGATAGCCGGCTTCGGCGACGAGACTCACAGCGACCTGCTGCTCCATCCGGAGCCGGAGACGCTCATGCCGCTGCCGTGGCGGCCGGAGCACGGGCGCGTCGTCCAGATGTTCTCGGAGATAACCTATCCCGACGGCAGGCTCTTTGAATGCGATACGCGGAGCCTGCTGAAGAAGGCCGCCGCGGAGGCGCTCAGGGCGGGATACGAGTTCACCTTCGGCGCGGAGCAGGAATTCTATCTCTTCCGGCTAGGCGAGGACGGGAAGCCGACCTCCGTCCCCTGCGACGAGGCGGGGTACATGGACATAGCCCCGGAGGACCGGGGGGAGAACGTCCGCCGAGAGATATGCCTGACGCTGGAGCAGATGGGCATACGCCCGGAGAGTTCCCACCATGAGGAGGGCCCCGGCCAGAACGAGATAGATTTCAGATATGCCGACGCCCTGACAGCCGCGGACAACGCGCTGACCTTCCAGCGCGTCGTCAAGACCGTCGCCCACAGGAACGGTCTGGCCGCCGATTTCTCGCCCAAGCCTCTCGATGGTCTGCCGGGAAACGGCTTTCATATCAACATGTCCGTGCGGCCTTTCGACGGCGAGGCCGTCTTCTCCCGCATGATAGCGGGCGTCCTCAGGCACGCCGCGGCGATGACCGCCTTCCTCGATCCCTCCGAGGCTTCCTATAAGCGTCTGGGCGATCACAAGGCTCCGCGCTTCGTCTCCTGGTCGCACGAAAACCGCTCTCAGCTCATACGCATCCCTGCCGCCGTCGGCGAATACCGCCGCGCGGAGCTGCGCTCTCCGGATCCGACCGCGAACCCCTATCTCGCGTTCGCCCTGCTCATCCACGCCGCGCTTTCCGGCATAAAGGACGGTCTGACGCTCTGCGAGCCCGCCGATCTCAACCTGTATACGGCGGATGAAGCAGCCCTCGCCGACCTCGAAAAGCTGCCGGGGAGCCTGCGCGAGGCCTGCGTTCTCGCCGCCTCCGACGGATTCATAAGGGCGCATATCCCCGCCGAGATACTCGCCATCTACTGCGGCAGATAACTTTTCCCGCAAATCACGCTGAAAGGAGCCGCGTATGAGCCTGAAGGAGCGGAGTTACAGCGTTCTCGTCGTATCCGCCGCAGAAAAACTGAATACCGCTCTGGCAGAGATGCTGGCCGAGTCGCGCTGCGATCCGGTCCGCTTCGCGGCAAGCGTCAGCGCCGGCAAGCGCGCCTGGAACGAGCGCGGCTACGACTTCGTCATCGTCAATTCTCCCCTGCCCGACGACGACGGCACGCGCTTCGCGATAGACGTAGGGAGCTCGAAGGGCGCGGTGGTGCTCCTCCTCGTGCGCGCGGAGCTGCACGACGATATACGCGGCAGGGTCGTCGAGCACGGCGTGTTCACTCTGCCCAAGCCTCTCTCCCGCCCGCTGCTGGCGCTGGCTCTCGGCTGGATGGCGAGCGCGAGGGAGCGCTTGCGCAAGCTGGAAAAGAAAACGCTCTCTTTTGAGGAGAAGATGGAGGAGATCCGCATCGTCAACAGAGCCAAATGGCTGCTGATATCGGAACTCAAAATGGACGAGCCTCAGGCGCACCGCTATATCGAAAAGCAGGCCATGGACCGCTGCATACCGAAAAAAGAGGTCGCGGAGGACATCATCAGGACTTACTCATAAAAAACCGCCCGCGGCGCAAAATGCGCCGCGGGCTTTCGCTTTATTCAGCCTTTGTTGATGTTCAGGTCGGCGGAGGTCATCGGCCGCCTGAAGGGGCTGACGCCGGAATTGAGGATCGCGAGCGTCCCCTCCTCGTCGGCGACGTAGTAGGACGCGCCGCCTATCATGGCGCCGGAGCCGGGTATCGTCGCGCTCTCGGCGTCGCCCGTGCCGCACCGCGCGAGCGCGAGGGCGAGCCATAAAAGCTCGCGCGTATCGAGGTCGGTCACGACCTTTTCCTTTATCAGCGAGCGCAGCGCGGGCAGTTTCGAGACATTTTTGATTTTCATCCACTGCGAGAGCGCCGCGGAGATAAAGTCGCGCTGGACGCCGACGCGGGTGATGTCCGCCATGGCGTAGCCGGAGCGGAAGCGCACGAGGCCCATCGCCTCGCGGCCGTCGAGCCGCTGCGGGCCCGCCTTGAGGTCTATGAGCAGGTCCTGCGTCGGGTCGTAGTAATACATGTCCTGCGGGACGTCGAATTCGACGCCGCCCATGAGGTCGACGGCCTCGATGAAGCCTTCCAGCTCGACGACGGCGTACCCGTCCGGGCGGAAGCCGATTATGTCCGTCAGGTGCTTGATGACGCCCTCCATGCCCTCTGCCCCGCCGCCGTATACGCCGTAGGCGCTGTTGAGCTTGGGGACGTTCCACGTCCCGTGGGTCAGCGTGTCGCGCGGGATGCTCGTCATGCGGAGGACTCCCGCCTTCGCGTCGACGGTCAGGAGCATCATGGTATCCGTCCGCAGACCGCCCTCGTCCGTGCCCGCTATGAGGACCGTCGAGACGAGGGGCCGCCTCCCGGCGGGGAGCTCCGTCTTCGGCTGCTTTGCATAGACGAGCACGGCCGCGGCGAGCAGCGCGATTACGATGACGAGCGTCAGCAGGAAGCGCAGAAAGCCGTGTTTCCGCCGCCGGGGCGGCTCATATTCCGGCTCGTACTCGAGGGATTCGGGGTCGTCGAGGTAGTATTTAGTCTCCAGATCGTCTTTCATCGTCTTTGGTATCGAAGTACACCGCCGGCATGCGGAGCTTGTGCAGGCTGGCCGCGTGCCGGGCGTCTATTTTCGCCTTGTCCTCTGCATTCGCCTCGCCGGTCAGGATGTATTTATCTATCGCGGCGTAGGTTATGCCCATGTCGGTCTCGTCCGTCTGGCCCTCGTAGAGGCCGGCGGAAGGGGCCTTCTTTATTATGCTCTCCGGCGCGCCGAGGTATTCGAGCATGCCGTACACCTCGCCGACGGTCAGGTCGGCGATGGGGTTGAAGTCGCAGGCGCCGTCGCCCCACTTGGTAAAGTAGCCGACGAAGCGCTCGCTGCGGTTGCCCGTCCCCGCGACAAGGAGGTTTTCCGAGGCTGCGACGCCGTAGAGCACCATCATGCGCAGGCGCGGCGCGATGTTTATCTCCGCCCCTTTGGTAAGGCGGATGGTCACGCAGTCGACCATCTGCTGGGCGAGGTCGCGGAGCATGGTGAGGTCGGCGTAGCGCACCTCGATATGGTACTTCTGCGAGACGAGCCCGGCGTCGCGCTCGTCGGCGTCCATGCCGGCCATGTACCCGGCGGGCATGACTATGCCGACGGTCTTCTCGCAGGCCATCTTGCAGAGGATGCCTACGAGGGCGCTGTCCTTGCCGCCGGAGTTGCCGTAGACTATGCCGTCGGCATGGGCCTCGGCGACCTTGTTTCTGATGAATTCAACGCGGGCTGCGACTTCCCGCTCCCAGTTTCTTTCCATTATATTATCCTCCGTTTTCACGTTAGATCTGGTTGAAGCGGCGAACGCCGCCCTTGAAAAGCCATATTAGAAGTATCACCGACGCGATCAGCAGCGCTCCCGCGACGATCGGCGCGCCTATGGGCCCCAGGGCCATGGAAACGATCATCGGGATAAGGGTCACGGACATGCCGACTATCATCGTGACCGTCACGGATGCGCTCTGCTTGACGACGGCGGCCTCGGTCTTCCATTCGAGCTTCGGCATGCGCAGATTGAACATCAGCCCCATGAGGGACATGAAGAGGCAGTAGACCAGCGGCAGGACGTAGAGCATGGCGCGGGAGAGCGCGTCCATCGGAAGGGCGAGCTGCAGCACCGTCACGGAGACGACGATCACCGCCGCCTCGACGAGCAGCGCGAGCAGCAGCTTAGCCGCGAGGACCTTCTTCGCGGAGACGGGCATCGAGCGGATTATCCAGAAGCGCGGGCCCTCGATGGATATCGTCACGGCGGTTATCGGGCACATGGAGATAAACAGCGCAAGGAGGTAGGGCAGCATGCTCCAGAGGAAGCGCCCGCCCTCGAGCATCATGCGGCTGTCGAGGATCTTCCTGCGGAAGACGGCGACCGCGACCGCGCCGATGAGCATTATGAGCAGCGAAAAGCCGGTATTGAAGAGGTACATCGGGGAGCCGAAATAGAGCCTCGCCTCGCGGTTGAAGAGCGCGGAAAAGACGCTGCGGGTCTTCTCCGGCCTGTACCCCTTCGCCGTGCCGCCCGCGTCGGAGCGCGCAAGGACGAAGGGCATGAGCTTCGACGCGAAAAGCACCAGCAGCGCGGCGAGCGCGGCGCTGACGACGACAAACGCCTCGAGCTTGAGAGGCTCGCCCGTGAGTCCGTCTGAGAAAAGGCGCACCGTCGGAAAGAAGCTGCGCACGGAGGCCATGACGTCGTCGAGTCTCGCGAGGGCGGCCTCGCTGAGCTGGCCGCCGCCGGCCGTAAAGCCCGTGCTCATGGAGACGGCCATGATGGCCAGCGCGAACACGGCGAGGACGACGTAGCGCAGGACCTTCGCGCCCTTGAAGCCCGAAAGCAGCGCCGAGAGCCCCGTCCCGACCACGGCGCCGACGACGGCGGGCACGCAGGCGGAAAACAGGCAGCCCACTACGGCGCAGAGGATGAAATAAGGCGTTATCTCGACGTGCCGCCCGAAGGCGACGAACATCGGGAGCATCAGCATCAGCGTGAACATGCCCTCATAGATGAGCAGGATCAGCACGCGCGAGCCGACGAGCGTCACCCGCTTTATGGGCATGGCGGTGAGCATCTCGCGGTCCCTGTATGAAAAGAGGATGTCGCGCGCGGAAAAGAGCGTCGAGAGGATGACGAGCGCGCTCGCGGCCGTCATGAAGAGCTCGGCCATGCGTGCCAGCGAGCCCTGCTCGGAAAGCTGCGCCGCCATGGAGTTGGCGAAGGAATAGACCATCACGAAGACGTATATCCCTACGGCGAGCAGGCCGAGCAGGCGCAGCTTCGCCTTTTTGTCCCCGGTCCCGAGCTTGAGCTGCTCGAGCCAGTATATGCCCGCAAGCTTAAGCATCATGATCGGTCAGCTCCAGAAATACGTGTTCGAGGCTCTCGTTGCCGCGGATCTCGTCCATGGTCCCCTCGGCGACGAGCCTTCCGTCCTTGATGATGGCGACGCGGTCGCAGAGCTTCTCGGCGGTGTCGAGAACGTGGGTCGAGAAGAATATGGCGCAGCCGTCGGCCGTCATCTCGTGCATTATCTCCTTGAGAGTGAACGCCGCCTTCGGATCGAGCCCGACGAAGGGCTCGTCGAGCACGAGCAGGCGCGGGGCGTGTATCAGCGCGGAGATGAGGACGAGCTTTTGCTTCATGCCGTGGGAATAGGTGCTCACGGCGTTGCCGAGGCGGGAGGTTATCTCGAAAAGGTCGCCGTAGCGCGTTATGCGCTCGCGCCGCTCGGCGGCGCCGACGCCGTAGACGTCGGCCACGAAGTTGAGAAAGCGCGTCCCGGTCATGTTGTCATAGGTCTCGGGGCTGTCGGGGATGTATGCCATGAGGCGCTTGGCGGCCTCCGGCTCGGCGGTTATGGACTTGCCGCCTATGAGTATCTCGCCGGAATCGAAGCTCTGCGCGCCGACGACGGAGCGTATCGTCGTCGTCTTTCCAGCGCCGTTATGGCCTATGAAGCCGTATATGACGCCGGGCTCGACGTGGAGCGACAGGCCGTCGACGGCCTTGCGGCCGCCCTTATAGGTCTTTGAAAAGTCTTTTATGACAAGCATCGTCATTCTCCTTTTAAGGCTTTCTTGTCCCGTTGATTGTAGCACCGGCGCGGGAGATTTACAACCTCTGCCGCGCCGCAGGGCAAATTATTTTGACAATATCCGCCGCATCCTTTATAATCCAGAATAAGTATTTCTGTCGGAGGACGAAGCAAATGACTACTAATCTCTGGGATTCCGGCGTATGGAACTTTATTATCGTCCTTACGGTCCTGCTGATCGGAATGATGGCCGCCAACGTGCTCAGGCGCGTTATCCCCCCGCTGCGGCGCTCGATGATACCGAGTTCCGTCCTCGGCGGCTTCCTCGTTCTGATAGCGGGCTTTATTTATAAAAAGATAACGGGCAATCCGATGCTCGACGTCAGGACCCTCGAGGCCCTGACCTACCACGGGCTCGGCCTCGGCTTCGTCGCGATGAGCCTCAAGACGACCGAGCGCGAGAAGGACCCGCACAGGCAGCGCGACATCTTCAATTCCGGCCTCACGACCGTCGCGGGATATCTGCTGCAGGGCATAGCCGGCCTCGCGATAACGATAGGCTTCTCCTACGCGCTCGGCAGCTTCCCCGCCGCCGGCCTCCTGCTCCCGATGGGCTACGGGCAGGGCCCCGGCCAGGCCTACAACTGGGGCCATACCTATGAGGCTACCTACGGCTTTGCCAACGGGACGAGCTTCGGCCTGACCGTCGCGGCCGTCGGCTTCATCGCCGCGAGCGTGGGCGGCATCATCTTCCTCAACGTCCTGCGCAGGCGCGGCCGCTTCTCCGGCGAGACCGGCTCGGACTACAATGAGACGCACCTCACCGCCCAGCACATCACCGGCAACGGCGAGATCCCCCTCTCCGAATCCATGGATAAGCTCACCGTCCAGATCGCGCTCGCCTTCATCGCCTACATAGCCGCCTACGCCTTCATGGCGGGCGTCAACGCCGTCATCGAGACGGGCGTGCTCGGCAACTTCGGCTACAATACCGTCCGCCCGCTCATCTGGGGCTTCAACTTCCTCTTCGGCACGATCTTCGCCATAGTCCTCAAGGCGATACTGCGCGGGCTGAAGAAGGCCAACGTCATCAAGCGCGAATACACCAACAACTTCATGCAGTCGCGCATAGCGGGCTTCATGTTCGACATGATGGTCGTCGCCTCCATCGCGGCGATAGACCTGCGCGCCTTCACGATCAGGGAATTCATCGTCCCCCTCTCCGTCGTCTGCGTCGCGGGCGCCGTCGTGACCTACTTCCTGCTCCGCTTCACCTGCAAGCGTCTCTTCCCGGACTATGAGGACGAGCAGTGGCTGGCGATGTACGGCATGCTGACCGGCACGGCCAGCACGGGCGTCATCCTCCTGCGCGAGCGCGACCCGAACTTCGAGACCCCCGCCGCGAACAACCTCGTCTATCAGCAGCTCTGGGCGATAGTCTTCGGCTTCCCGATGCTCCTGCTGCTCGCCGTCGCGCCGAAGGGCATAACGAAATCGTGGATAACCCTCGGCCTTCTCGTCGTGCTTTTCATCGTCATCGAGATCATCTCCTTCCGCTCGCTGATATTCAGGCGCCGCAAAAAATCGGACAAGGCGGACAAATAATATATATAATGAAAGGGACCGGCCGGCGCCGGTCCCTTTTTTTATGAAAAACATCCTATCGGGACCGATTCTGTGGTATAATACGGGCAAGTTCTTCAACGGAGGCGCCGCCATGCTTATATGCGGATTTCAAAAGCTGACTCTTCTCGACTGGCCGGGCAAGGTCGCCTGCACGGTCTTTACCGGCGGGTGCAACCTGCGCTGCCCATACTGCCACAACGCGGGGCTCGTCCTGCGCCCCGCCGAGCAGCCCGTCATCGACCCGGAGGAGGTCTACGCGCTGCTTGAAAAGAGGCGCGGCATGATAGAGGGCGTCTGCGTGACGGGCGGCGAGCCGCTCCTGCAGCCGGACCTCGCCGACTTCATACGCGGCCTGCGCGAGCGCGGCGCGCTCGTCAAGCTCGACACCAACGGCTGCATGCCCGACAGGCTGGCGGCGCTCATGGACGCGGGGCTTCTCGACTACGTCGCCATGGATATAAAGGGCGCGCCGGAAAAGTATCCGGAGCTGACGGGCGTCCCCGGGCTCGACTTCGCGCCGGTGGAGCGCTCGGTCCGCCTGCTCATGGGCGGCGCCGTCCCCTACGAATTCAGGACGACCGTCTCCCCCGACACGCACGCGCCGGAGGACTTTCACGCCATAGGCCGCCTGACGCGGGGCGCGCGCGCCTTCTTCATACAGGGCTACAAGGATTCGGGCGATACGGTAGGGGCTCCCATGGCCTCCCCGACGCCGGCCGAGGCGCGCGAAATGCTTGATATTCTGCGGCTTTACGTCCCCTCGGCGGAGCTGCGCGGGATAGACTGAAATAGTTAATATAACTATATATTGTGGTTTGTATCCAATTTGTCATCAATATTTTGCGATATTCTATTGACATAATATTATGCCTATGCTAATCTATGTGTGCTCTCGGGGGCGGAATGCGCCTTCCGGGCGCACACATCGTCTTTTATAATATATTTTATGATAAAAGGGCCGAGGAGCCCGGAGGGAACGCTATGTACAGAACCATAAAAAGAGACGGCAAGGTCGTCGATTTCGAGATCTCCAAGATCGGAGCCGCCATCCAGAAGGCGTTTGACGCGACCGAGACCAACTATACGCAGGACATCATCGATTTTCTCGCCCTGAAGGTCACGGCCGACTTCCAGAAGAAAATAAAGGACGAGCTCATCGCCGTCGAGGACATCCAGGACAGCGTCGAGCATGTTCTCGGCGAGGCGGGCTACGGCGACGTCGCCAAGGCCTACATCCTCTACCGCAAGCAGCATGAGAACCTGCGCAACATCGACGAGACCGTCCTCGACTATAAGAAGACCGTCGACAACTACCTCAAGATCAACGACTGGCGCGTCAAGGAGAACTCCACCGTCACCTACTCCGTCGGCGGACTCATCCTCTCCAACTCCGGCGCCATCACCGCCAACTACTGGCTCAGCGAGATATACGACGAGGAGATCGCCCGCGCCCACTCCAGCGCGGCCATGCACCTGCACGACCTCTCCATGCTGACCGGCTACTGCGCGGGCTGGAGCCTCAAGCAGCTCATCCAGGAGGGCCTCGGCGGCATCCCCGGCAAGATCACCTCCTCCCCCGCCGGCCACCTGAGCACCCTCTGCAACCAGATGGTCAACTTCCTCGGCATCATGCAGAACGAATGGGCCGGCGCGCAGGCCTTCTCCAGCTTCGACACCTACCTCGCCCCCTTCGTCAAGATCGACAACCTCTCCTACAAAGAGGTCAAGCAGTGCATCCAGAGCTTCGTCTACGGCGTCAACACCCCGTCGCGCTGGGGCACGCAGGCTCCCTTCTCCAACATCACCCTCGACTGGACCGTCCCGGCCGACCTGGCCGAGCTGCCCTGCATAGTCGGCGGCAAGGAGATGGACTTCTGCTACAAGGACTGCAAGCCCGAGATGGACATGGTCAACAAGGCCTTCATCGAGATAATGATCGAGGGCGACGCCAACGGCCGCGGCTTCCAGTACCCCATCCCCACCTATTCGATCACCCGCGACTTCGACTGGTCCGAGACGGAGAACAACAAGCTCCTTTTCGAGCTGACCTCCAAGTACGGCACCCCCTACTGCTCC
>JAEFAK010000221.1 GCA_016287555.1 Oscillospiraceae bacterium | reverse complement strand
GCTCTTGCCGGTGAGCTCGGGCACGGGCTCGGCCGCTCCGGCTCTCGTCGTCTCGCATTCTCCCAGACGCCCCTGCCGCGTGCGGCGGACGCGCTCGCCTCCCTCGCCGCCGTGGCTGACGGTCATGGTCCCCTCCATGCCGGATCCGCTCCACGGGAGATAGCGCTTTTTATCCGGCGTGCTGCCGGCGCGGGAGCGCTCGTCCGTCCGGACGCCGTAGAGCATGGCGCGAATGAAGGCGCACCATGTCGTCTTTCCGCTCTCGTTTCCGGACTCGATGACGTTCAGCCCTGGCTTGAGTTCGAGCGTCTCTTTATTCAGCGTCCCGAAGGTCGCCGTCATTTTCTCTATTCTCATATCGTGCTCCAATCGCGGTTTTCGAGCGCCGCAAGACCTATGCGGACCGCTCTTTCCGTCTTTTCGCGCGCTTCCCCGTCCTCCGCGGCCTCATAGCGGATCCTCATCCTCTTGAGGAAGGCTCCGCGGAGCGTATCCTCGCCCGTGCCGGCCCATATGTCGACGCGGGGCCTGGTCTTATCCTTTATGTCCAGCGCGAAGAATTTGCTCCCCAGCGCCGCGGCAAGCGCGGCAGTATCGGGTCTGACGTCCGTCTCGCCCGTGAGTATGAGTCTGAACACGTCGCGCGGAGCTCCGTCGGGCATGGCGGCGAGCACGGCCGCGAGCGCGTCGTCCCCGGCCTCCACCTCGCGGATCTCATATCGGCGCGAGCAGACCGGCACAAAGCGCAGCTCCGTCCCCTTTTCGGTCACTTCGGCGACGACGACGCCCTTTTCGCCCGTCTCGTCGAAGCCCCTGCCCTCCGGGCAGCCGGGATAGCACCACGCCGTCCCGCCGGAGCGGCGAAGGCCGGTATATCCGTGGACGTGGCCGAGAGCGAGGTAATCGAGGCCTGAAAAGGCTATCGCATCCTCCGTTATCGTGCGGTATCGCCCGTCCGGCGCGCCGACGACGGCGTGAAGCGCCATGACGTTTATCCCCTCTCCCACGGCGCGGAAGCCCGTGAGCGGAGGCGCCGTCGGGCTCGTCCAGCCCGCGCCCCAGATATTGCCCGATCCGAGCTCGACGCGCTCGGGCTCGAGGGACTTGAAAACATGGGTGTTGCCCGGCAGGGACAGCCTCGCGTAGGGCGAGGAGGGCCCGTACCAGTCGTGGTTGCCGGGGGCGATGAACACGGGCGAAGCGACGCTCTCGCAGAACTCCGCGAGGGCCTCGTCCGTCTCTGCGAAGCTGCGCGCGCTGTCGAGCAGATCGCCGCACATGAGCACGGCGTCGACCTTTTCGGCGTTCGCCAGGTCCGCCATGCGGGCAAGCAGAGCGCGCTGCTCCGAGCGGCGTAGGGCGGCCTTGTCCTCATCGAGCGCGGCAAAGGCGCTGTCCATATGCAGATCGGCTGTATGAAGCAGTTTCATGGCTTCCCTCTCATTCTATCCTTATGGCCTCGACGGCCCTGCACAGGCCCGTCTCCGAGTCGAGCGTGAAAAGCGCGCCCTCGAGAAGGCAGGGCCCTGCGGCGACTTTATACCTCTCCGGCGGCTCGCCGAGAAAATGCGCTATCGACTGCGCGGGATCGACGCCGAGGACGGATTCCACGGGTCCCGTCATGCCGAGATCCGTTATATAGCCCGTGCCCTTTGGCATCACGCGGCAGTCGGAGGTCTGCACGTGGGTGTGAGTGCCCCAGACGGCGGAGACCTTCCCGTCCAGATACCTCGCGAGGGCTATCTTCTCGCTCGTCGCCTCAGCATGGAAGTCTACAAGGGTAAAGCGGCAGCCGAGCTCCTTTACGGCCTTTTCTACGGCGAAAAACGGGTTGTCCGGCCCGTGGTCCATGCCGACGCGGCCTATGGCGTTTATGACGGCTATTTCCCCGAAGGACGCCCGGAGCTCTACGGCGCCGCGGCCCGGTACCTGCGGGGCGTAGTTTATTGGCCTCGCGATATAGGGGCAGTCGTCAAGGTAGTTTTTGATGCTGTCGCGGCCCCAGGTATGGTTGCCGAGCGTCACGACGTCGGCTCCGGCGGCGAAGATGTCCTCCGCGTCGGCCGGGGTCAACCCCGTCCCGGCGGCGTTCTCGCCGTTGACGACGACGAAGTCCGCGCCCTTCAGACGCGCAAGGCCGCGGAGCTTTTTTCTCAGAAAGTCGAGCCCGGAGGCTCCGACCACGTCCCCCACGGCGAGTATGTTTATATCCATAGGGCAGTCCGCCTTTCCAGCGTGATAACGGGATAATACCTATAATAGACATTATATCATAATTCAGTATAGAATTTAAGCAATCTTTTTTTCAAATAATTATTTACAAACGCCGGAAAGTATGTTACAGTAACTTTCAGTCTGCCCCCGAGCCTCGTTTGGGGATAACGCCGCGTCCGCGGCACCCTTCCCGCCCCTTACGCAGCCGGAGGGCCCGGCAAATTTAATTAAAGGAAGGTTATTCCAATGCTTCAGAAAGACGCCAAGACCGCTATCATCGAGTCCAACCGCACCCACGAGACGGACACCGGTTCCCCCGAGGTCCAGATCGCCATCCTCACCGAGCGCATCGCTCAGCTCACCGAGCACCTCAAGGTCCACAAGAA
>JAEFAK010000023.1 GCA_016287555.1 Oscillospiraceae bacterium | reverse complement strand
CATGCCGCCTCCGTAGGGATAGTCGTCCAACTGCTTCTGCTTGTTTTCCGTGTAATCGCGGATCTGGTGGCAGTCGATGCGGACGATACCGCGCTCCTGCGCGCGGCCGATGATGCTCTCGACGAGCATATCGCCGACCGTGTCGGGGAAGAGGGTCAGTATGTCGATATGCACGTGATCACATCCCGTCTATCATGGCGACGTTTATGACGCCCGCTTCCACGTCGACCTTCTTCACGAATTCGGGCACGTCGGGGATGAGGTGCTCCTTTTCTCCGCGGACCACGAATACGCGTCCGCCAGGCAGCTCGAGGAAATCCGCCAGCGTGCCGACGGATCCGAGCCTTTCGTCCACGACCTCGGCTCCGAGCGCGTCGGAAAGGAAATAGGCGCCTTCCTCGAGAGGCGCGTCGGAACGCCTGATGAGAAGCTTTTTCCCCTTGAGGACCATGGCGGCGTTGATATCGCCGACGCCCTCAAGACGGGCGTAAAGCATCTGGCCCTGAACGCGGGAGGAGAGCACCCTGTACTCTTTTCCGTCCACGAAAAAGCGCCCGATACCGGCCAGAAAGGCAGGCGAATCACACCAGGGCGAGATCTTGACCTCGCCCTTAATGCCGTGAGTGTTGACTATCTCGCCGCACTCCAGATATTCGCTGAGATTATTAGCGGACATCAAAGCACCTCAAACAGTTCAGTCGACGATATCGACCGAAACCTTTTTGCCGCTGCGGGCGGCAAGAGATTTGACAAGGACTCGAATCTCTTTTGCAATGCGCCCCTGCCTGCCGATGACCTTGCCCATATCGCCCTCGGCGACACGGAGCTCGAGAACGGTCTCGTTCTCATATTCCTTCTCCGTAACAGTAACGGAGTCGGGATCATCTACAAGGTTTCTGGCAATGTAGAGCAAAAGATCCTTCATGGTTATCCTCCAATCAGAAGAGGTCAGATGATCTCGGCCTTCTTGAGCAGGGCTCTGACGGTATCGGTGGGCTGGGCGCCCTTGGAGATCCAATCCTTGACGCGGTCGGCGTCGACCTTGAACTCGGAAGGATCGGAGAGGGGAGCGTAGGTGCCGAGTTCTTCGATGAAACGGCCGTCACGCGGATAACGGGAGTCGGCGACGACTACTCTGTAATAGGGGTTCTTCTTGGCGCCGATGCGGCGAAGTCTGATCTTGACCATTGTTTTTTCCTCCGTGTTTGTTGATATGTTTTTTTGTATATATGAAACGCCTGCGGCGTTACATACCGAAAAATCCTTTGTTTCTGGCAAGCCTCTTCTTTCCGCGCTTTCCGGAGAACTGCTTAGCCATGGACTGCATCATCTCGAACTGCTTGAGCAGCATGTTTACGTCGACGACGCTCGTTCCGCTGCCTGCCGCGACGCGCTTTTTCCTGCTGCTGTTGAGCAGCGCGGGATTGTCACGTTCGGCCTTGGTCATGGAGAGGATTATGGCCTCTGTCTTGGCAAGGGCCTTTTCGTCTATGGAAGCGCCGGAGAGCGCCTTCGCGTCCACTCCGGGAAGCATGCCGGCTATGTCCGAGAGAGAGCCCATGGATTTGATCGAAGTCAGCTGCTCGTAGAAATCCGTAAGGGTGAAGCGGTTGTTTACCAGCCTTTCGGCCATCTCGGCGGCTTTCTTCTCGTCGAAGCTCTGTTCGGCCTTCTCTATCAGAGTAAGAACGTCGCCCATGCCGAGGATGCGCGATGCCATCCTGTCGGGATGGAAAGGCTCTATGCCGTCCAGCTTTTCTCCAATGCCGGCAAATTTTATGTGTTTGCCGGTCGCCGCTCTTACGGACAGGGCGGCTCCGCCTCTCGCGTCGCCGTCGAGCTTTGTGAGCAGAACGCTGTCTATTCCGAGCGCCTCGTCGAAAGCCTTCGCGGCGTTGACGGCGTCCTGACCGGTCATGGCGTCGAGCACGAGCATGATCTCGTCGGGAGAGACGGCCTGTTTCATGCGCTTGAGTTCGTCCATGAGAGTTTCGTCGACATGAAGACGTCCGGCGGTGTCGATGAAGACGATGTCGTTGCCGTGCGTCTTCGCGTGAGCGACGGCGGCTTTGGCTATCTCCACCGGATCTCCCGCGCCCTGCTCGAAAACGGGCACGTCCACCTGAGATCCGACGGTGATGAGCTGCTGTATGGCAGCCGGCCTGTATACGTCGCATGCGGCAAGAAGCGGCCTGCGGCTGTTCTTCTTCATGAGCGCGGCGAGCTTCGCGACGTTCGTCGTCTTGCCCGCGCCCTGAAGGCCGACCATCATGACTACGGTCGGGGGATTGGGGGATATGTTCAGCTTGGCGTTCGTGCCGCCCATCATGGCGGTCAGTTCTTCGTTGACGATCTTTATGACCATCTGAGCCGGGGTGAGGCTCTCGAGAACGTCCGTACCGACGGCGCGTTCGCTGACCTTGCTTATGAATTCCTTGACGACCTTGTAGCTTACGTCGGCCTCGAGCAGCGCCATGCGCACGTCGCGCATCGCTTCCTTGATGTCGCTCTCGGTCAGGCGGCCCTTGCCGCGCAGCTTCTTGAAGGTCGCGGAAAGTTTTTCGGATAAGCTTTCAAATGCCATGTCAAACTCCGCTCACTGTTTCATGCGCTCTATCAGGACGCCGATCCTGTCGCACAGTCCGGATAAAGCCTCGCTCCTGAACGCGCTGTCGTTGAGCGCAACGATCTCTCTGACGCAGGAGGCCACGCGATCGATGTCCACGTTCATCTGTTCGAATCTTTCGAGAAGCTTCGTCTTGCGCTCGATCTCCTCCAGCGCGGTCTCGCTCTTGGAAACGAGATCGCGGACGGCCTGTCTGGATACCCCGCTGTTTTCGGCGATCTCCGAGAGAGTCAGGTTCTCGTCGTAGTAAAGGCTGAAGATCTCGCGCTGACGTTCCGTGAGAAGCTCGCCGTAGAAATCGTATAGAAGCGCCATGCGCACGGTCTTGTCCATACGGCTCAACTCCTAGCTGAAGATATGTAAAGCGGAATTGCTTTACAGAGGAAATATAGACTAATGGCCCGCCCGTGTCAAGCCTTTTTTGTAAAGTAAAAGCACTTTACACGAAAAAACTTGCCGGCAATGTGCAAAAAAGAGGGATCGGGCCCCTTTTTATGCTTCGGCAAGGCATGCTTCTGTATGCGGACAGGCAAAATACTATTCTGCGCACTTGCCATAAAAAGCCTGCGATGGTATAATCATAAAAGCGCAAACTCCCTTTTCAGGAAGTGATAAACATGGAAAAGGCAATCATCAGGACCATAATGCCCGGCGTCGACCTTATCTACGTTCATACGGATAAGTTCAAGACGGGGCATCTGAGCGTCAATTTTATGCTGCAGCTGAGCAAAGCGGACGCTGCGAAAAACGCGCTGGTCATGCACGTACTCAGACGCGGATGCAAGCGGCTGCCGGATCTGAAGAGCATTTCCGAGGAACTGGACAGGCTGTACGGAGCGACGGTGGACCCGTTAGTGCGCACGATAGGCGAAGTCCAGTGCATAGGTCTTTCCGCGAACTTCGCTGACGACAGGTATCTTCCCGGACACGAGGACATCCTCGAAAAGACGGTGAACCTGACGGCGGAGATCCTCCTCGATCCCGCGACGAAGGGCGGGCTCCTCCGCTCGGATTACGTACGGTCGGAAAGAGACAACCTCTGCGACGCCATAAGATCGGACATGAGCGACAAAAGGACATATTCCTTCCTTCGGCTTAAGGAACTGATGTTCGCAGGTGAAGCGTACGGAACGGACAGAAACGGCACTCTGAAGAGTGCCGAAAAGATCGCCCAGATCGCGCTGACGAAGCATTATAAGAACATTCTTTCCACGGCGCCCGTAAAGATGTTCTACTGCGGAGGCGCTGACGAAGAACGCATAACGCAGGCTCTGCTGAACGCTTTCAGCACTCTTCCGAGAGGCGAGATAGACTTCTCGGCGGGGACCGACGTCAGGGTGGAATGCGGGGAGCCGAGATTCTTTTCCGAAGCGATGGACGTTACGCAGGGAAAACTGACGATGGGATTCCGCCTCGGCGAGGTCATGTACGCGCCGGACTACGCCGCCATAGCCGTGTTCAACGCGGTGTTCGGAGGAGGAGTGACTTCAAAGCTCTTCATGAACGTAAGGGAACGCATGTCGCTCTGCTATTACGCCAGTTCTTCCACGGACCGTTTCAAGGGCGTCATGTTCGTCATGAGCGGCGTGGAATTCGACAAATACGAGACCGCGCGGGACGAGATACTCGCACAGCTCGCAGCCTGCGCGGACGGGGACATATCCGACGGGGAGCTCTCTTCGGCAATAAGTTTCCTGGTCAATTCGGTAAGAGCGATGGAGGATTCTGTCGCGTCCCTCGACGCGTACTACGTGTCCAGGTCTCTGGACGGCCTTACTTACGCACCGTCCGAATACGCCATGCTCATCGGGGAGATCACGCGCGAGGACGTGGTGAAAGTCGCGAAGAGTGTGAAGCTCGACAGCGTGTATTTCCTGCGCGGAACGGATAAGGAGGGAGAATGATTATGACCTTCAGAGACTATCCGGAGTTGGGAGAATGCATCTATTCGGGCGTGCTTGAAAACGGACTCGCGGTATACGTCATGCCGAAAAAGGATTACGTCAAGACATTCGCCGCCTTCGCGACGAGGTACGGCGGATCCGACTGCCGCTTTAAGCTCGGCGACAAATTCATCGAGACACCCGCAGGCATCGCGCATTTTCTTGAGCACAAGATGTTCGACATGCCTGACGGCAAAGACGCCATGACCTCTCTTTCCGCGCTCGGAGCTTCTCCGAACGCATTTACGGGTCCGGATACGACATGCTATATTTTCTCCTGCACAGACAAGCTTGACGAGTCGCTCCGCATCCTGCTTGATTTCGTTATGACTCCTTATTTCACCGATGCGAGCGTAGCAAAAGAGCAGGGTATAATAGGGCAGGAGATACGCATGTGCGAGGATAATCCGTCACACGTCGTATTTGAAAACCTTCTTAAGGCCATGTATTCCGAGCATCCGGTGCGTATCTCCGTTCCCGGAACGGTCGAGTCGATAGCCGAGATAACGCCGAAGACGCTTTATGACTGTCATAAAGTTTTTTATAACCCGTCGAATATGGTCCTCGCCGTAGCCGGCCGTGTAGACCCGGAGGCTGTATTCAAGGCTGCGCGCGAGGTCGTTTCCGCCGAAGCCGGGCAGGTACCTGTCAGAGATACGGGCTTCAGCGAGAGCCCGCTGGCGGCTTCGAGCAGAATATCCCGGCAGATGGACGTCTCCATACCGTCCTATCTGATCGGCTTCAAGCTCAAGCCGGATCCTGCCGGAGGGGATGCTCTTTTCAGGCAGAATCTTCTTGCCGAGCTTGCAATGGATTATCTGGCCGGTCCTTCGTCAAAGCTTTATTCACGTCTATATGAGCAGGGAGTAATAAACGACAGCTTCGGATGCGGCGTCGGTGACGAGGCCGGCGCGCTCTATGCCTATATAAGCGCCGAAGGCGAAAACTGCGACGAAGTTGCTGACGAGATTATCAGGGAAGCATCGACTCTGAGCCGGACTTCCGGCGAACATGAGTATTTCGAAAGGCTTAAAAAATCTGGAATTGGCGGAACTCTGAGGGCGCTCAATTCCCCGGAGGCCTGCTGTATGCTGATGATCAACAGCCATTTCTTCGGTTACGACGCCATGACGGAGCTGGATGTGATCAATTCGTTCCGCGTCGAAGACGTCCTTGCTTTTCTTAAAGAAAACCTCGTTCCCGAAAAGATGACGCTGTCCGTCGTCGAACCAATAAAGAAGGTGAACTCATGAGCGAACCCACTATCACATTTCCCATTTTCGGTGATAATTTCCGTCTCGACTTTCCGTCCTACTTCACGGTTTTCGGCTGGAAGATCCACATTTACGGCATCCTGATCGCCATCGGCTTCGTCCTTGCCGTCCTCTACGCCATGAGACGCGCAAAGGATTTTGGCCTCACGGAGGACAGTATAATCGATCTGCTGCTGAGCGGGATCATCCCTGCCGTTATCGGCGCGAGGGCGTACTATGTCATTTTCGAATGGGATATGTATAAAGATAACTTCTGGAGCATTTTCCAGATATGGAACGGCGGCCTCGCCATTTACGGCGGCATTATAGGCGGTCTTATTGGAGTAATAGTCTATTGTAAGGTCAAAAAGATCAAAATCACTCCAAATCTCGACATCGTCAGTCTGGGACTTCCGATTGGACAGTGCATAGGAAGGTGGGGCAACTTCACAAACCGTGAGGCGATGAGCGAAGCGCTTACCGGCGCGGCGGCGAACATCCCTTGGAGAATGGGGCTGACGACCGAATACGGCACGAGATACTATCATCCGTGCTTCCTCTATGAGAGCATCTGGAGCGCCATCGGATTTGTTATCCTGCATTTCTATTCGAAAAAGCACAGGAAATATGACGGTCAGATATTCCTGATGTACATCGTCTGGTACGGTCTTGGCCGCGTATGGATAGAAGGCCTTCGCGGAGACAGTCTCTACGTGCCGGGCACGAATCTGCGCATATCGCAGGTCGTCGCGCTCCTCTGCGTCATAGTCGGCGCGATCCTGCTTATTTATAATCAGGTCGCAAAGCATCATGAGCCCGAGGAAATGTGGGTCAACAGAAATAAGAAAAAAGAGCCTGTGCCTGAGGCGGAGATATCCGTTACGGAAGACGAATTTGACGAAGAGCTTTCCGACGCATTCCGCATGCTCTCGCACAAGGACGAGGACAGCGCGTTTTCGCCGTTTATTGACGACCCGCCGGACAGTGATCCGGACGACGGCGAGAAAAAAGAATAGTATAGGACAGGAGGATCGATTATCATGGCCAACTTTGATGAGATCAAGCAGAAAACCGGAGAGACCGCGGAACATATTGCAGCCAAGTCCATAGAACTCGCAAAAACAGCAGCCGAGAAGACAAAGCTCGTCGCCCGCATCTCCAAGCTCAACGCCGACGTCATTTCCGAGAGGGACGCCCTGCGGAGAGCTTATCTCGACCTCGGAAAACTCTATTATGAGAAGTTCAAGGACGATCCCGACGAAGCCGTTGCGGATAAATGCAGGGTCGTGGCGTCTTCTCTGGCCGTCATAGCGCAGTGCAAGGACGAGATCGAGCAGTGCAAGGCCGCTCTCAAGGGCGACAAGGACAAGGCCGACGATGAAGAAGAGCCCTCTGGATCCGGCTCCGACGCGGACGCGGATATTGAAGGCCAGAGCGAGGAATAACTGCATACATATCAAAGCGCGGCGCCGAGTTTTCGGCGCCGTGTTTTTGTTCTTGCCACGCCGAAACTATTGTGTTATACTGACTGACGATTTTTATTTATCGCAAGAATTATAAATGAAAGGAGTCGTAGCGATGAAAAGAACCATTATCCGCGAGATATTCCGCGATGCGGAGAGCTTTTCCGGAAAGCAGATAACAGTCTGCGGCTGGGCGCGTACGATACGCGACATGAAAAACTTCGGTTTTATCGAGCTCAATGACGGAAGCTGTTTCAAAAGCCTGCAGATCGTATTTGAGGAAGGCAAGCTCAATAATTACAAGGACGTGGCGCGTCAGAACGTCGGTACGGCTTTTGTCGTTTCCGGTGAGCTGACACTTACTCCGGAAGCAAAGCAGCCCTTTGAGCTGCGCGCCAGCGAGATCACAGTCGAGGGAGCGTCCGATCCCGCGTATCCGCTCCAGAAGAAGAGACACACCGTCGAATATCTGAGGACCATTGCGCATCTCAGACCGAGGACCAACCTGTTTTCCGCAGTGTTCCGCATCCGCAGCGTTGCCGCTCACGCGATACACTGCTTCTTCCAGGAGCAGGGCTTCGTGTATGTCAACACCCCTCTCATTACCGCCAGCGACTGCGAAGGCGCGGGCGAGATGTTCCGCGTCACCACGCTCGACATGGAGAACGTCCCCAGGACTGACGACGGAGCGGTGGATTATTCACAGGATTTCTTCGGCAGATCCGCCAACCTGACCGTCTCCGGACAGCTGAACGCGGAGAGCTATGCCCTTGCGTTCGGCGGAGTGTACACCTTCGGTCCGACCTTCAGAGCGGAGAACTCAAACACCGCGCGTCACGCGGCTGAATTCTGGATGGTCGAACCGGAGATCGCGTTCGCCGATCTTGAGGACGACATGGAGCTTGCCGAGGGAATGCTGAAATACGTAATATCCGAGGTCATGGACAAGTGCGGCATGGAGCTTGAGTTCCTCAACAGTTTCGTCGACAAGGGACTCATCGGACGCCTTGCTCACGTAAGGGATTCCTCATTTGCCCGTGTGACCTATACCGACGCCATAGAGATACTCAGGAGCTGCGGCGAAGAGTTCAAGTATCCCGTCTACTGGGGCTGCGACCTTCAGACCGAGCATGAACGCTATCTTTCGGAGAAGCATTTCCAGAGGCCTGTTTTCGTAACGGACTATCCCAAGGAGATCAAGGCGTTCTACATGCGTCTGAACGACGACGGCAAGACTGTCGCTGCGGTCGACCTGCTTGCTCCGGGCATAGGCGAGATAATCGGAGGGAGCCAGAGGGAGGAACGTCTGGACCTTCTTGAAAAGAGGATGGATGAGCTCGGACTCGACAGGGAGACCTACTGGTGGTATCTCGAACTCCGCAAGTTCGGCGGCACCCGTCATGCCGGCTTCGGCCTGGGCTTCGAGCGCCTGATCATGTACCTTACGGGCGTGGCGAACATCCGCGACGTCATCCCGTTCCCGAGAACTACGGGAAGCGCCGACTTCTGATACAAGAGAGCGGCGGGGACATCCTGAACCGCGGAATCAGTACCGAACAAAAACAGCCTCTCCGGCCCTCGCATCTGCGCGGGTACGCGGGAGGCTGTTTGGTTTTCTGAACGCACCTGCCGCCGGCAGCGGTCTCATTATCCGCTCTGGGACGGCGCGGCACGCTCCGTGTTGAAAAATATCTTTTTTGAGAGGATGAAACTGTTAAAATGCTGTTGTCTATGCCTACTGTTTTTGATATAATATAATATCTAATTCTGCAGATCAGTCTGTCAAGGGGAGATGGGCACGTGAACAGCGGTAAATTCATGAGGATCTTCCGTCCTTCCATGCGGATGTATTTTATAGTTCTGATCATTTTTGTCGCGGCTACGATAGCCGCGGGAGTCTTCCGCTTCAATATTTGGATCCTCATCGGCGGCGAGCTCGTATTCATAATCCTTCTGCTGCTTTACTCCCGCTGGAGGCTCCGCAAGGGCCAGCGGGAAATGCTCTCCTACGTTGAAACGGTCCTGTTCAACAGAGACGCGGCTTCCGCTGATACTCTTATGAATATGCCTCTCCCCACGGTCATATTCAACGCACGCGACGGCAAGATAATCTGGACAAACGATCAGTTCCTCAAAATAACAGGGGACAGGCAGCATTTCTTTGAAATAGGGATTTCCGAGATGGTGCCGAATTTCTCGACGAAATGGCTCACGGACGGACATGATATGTGTCCCGAGACCGTGACGCTCAAGGGAAGCAACTACAGGGTATACGGCAATCTCGTCCGCGCCGGCGAGGAAGGCGTGAGAAACTATATCGGCGTGATGTACTGGATCGACATCACCGACCTCGAGACGATCAAAAATACCTATTTTGCGACCCGTCCCGTCATGGGCATCATAATGCTCGACAACTATGACGAGCTTTTCCGCAATGCGACCGATACCGTCAAATCCTCGCTTCTTGCCAATCTCGACAATAAGATCGACGAATGGACTTCCGGAGTGGGAGGATATCTGTCCAAGTACGACAGAGACAGGTATATATTTATTTTCGAAGAGAGATACCTTCCAAAATTCATTGAGGACAAGTTCTCCATTCTCGACAGCGTCCGTGAGATAACGGCGCCTTCCGGCGTGCCTGCCACAATAAGCATAGGCATAGGAAAAGACGCAAAGACCTTTGAGGAATGCTTCCAGTATGCAACGCTCAGCATCGAGATGGCTCTTTCCCGCGGAGGAGACCAGGCCGTAATCAAAAACAGCCTCAACTTTGAGTTTTACGGCGGCCGCTCCATGGCTGTCGAGAGAAGAACGAAGGTAAAGTCCCGCGTCATGGCAAACGCCATGGGCGAGCTTATCATGGACGCATCGCAGATAATCATCATGGGGCACTCTTACGCCGACCTCGACTGCATCGGCGCGGCCGCCGGCCTCAACTGCATCGCCAGGAAGCGCGGTACGCCCATAAGCTGCGTTTACAACGAGAAGACCTGTGTGGCGGACGTGATGGTCAAGAAGCTTCAGAAGCTTCCCGAATACGAGGGATTCTTCATCTCCGCGGAGGAGGCCATACTCAGAGCAGACAGCAAGACGGTCCTGATCATCGTGGATACCAACAGACCCGAGCAGGTCGAATCGCGGGATCTTCTCGAATCATGCAACCGCGTCGCTCTGGTGGATCATCACAGGCGCGCCGCGGACTATGTCACCACATCTACGCTCAATTTCCATGAACCTTTCGCTTCCAGTACCTGCGAGCTCGTCAGCGAGCTGCTTCAGTATCTCGTCGAACCGTCCGACATACTCAAGCTGGAGGCCGAGGCTCTTATGGCCGGCATTGTGCTCGACACCAAGAACTTCTCGATAAGCACGGGAAGCCGTACCTTTGAAGCTGCCGCTTTCCTTCGCCGCTCAGGCTCTGATACGACAGAGGTCAAGCGTCTCTTCCAGAACGATCTTGCAGGCACGATAGCGAAATACCGCATCATCCAGTCCGCCAAGATATATAAAGACTGCGTCGCCATCTCCGTCCTCAATTCTCATGAGGACAGGACGATAGCCGCGCAGGCTTCTGACGATCTGCTTACGATAAACGGGATAACGGTCTCTTTTGTCATTTATCTCGGCGAAGACAGCGTCAATATCTCAGCCCGCAGCATAGACGACGCGAACGTCCAGCTCATCCTTGAAGAGCTCGGCGGCGGCGGCAACAAGAATATGGCCGGAGCTCAGATAAAAAACAGCAATATCGAGTCCGTGCTCAGAGATCTTATCGCCGCCATAGACAAGCATCTCACCAAATCCGATTCAAACGGGGGTTAAAAAATGAAAGTAATACTCACCCAGGACGTCAGAGGGCAGGGGAAAAAGGGCGAAATGCTCGAAGTCTCCGACGGATACGCGAGAAACTACCTGCTTCCCCGCAATCTCGCGATGAAAGCCACGGCGGATAATATGAACGCTCTTAAGCTCAAGGAGAAGGCCAAGGCAGCTCAGATCGAAAAGGAAAAGGCCGCGGCGAAAGAGACTGCCGAGAAGCTCACGGGCATCATAGTGACGCTCAAGGCAAAGGCCGGAGCGGCAGGCAAGCTCTACGGAGCGGTAACGAACATGGAGATATCCGAAGCTCTCGCTGAGCAGCACGGCATCGAGATAGAGAAGAACAAGATAGTCATGGCGGAGCCCATAAAGACTTTCGGCAACTATGAGGTCAAATGCAAGCTCGGTCATGAGATAAGCGGAACGATAAACCTTCTTGTGATCGAAGGATAACCTTTCAGACTATGGACGAACTGCTTTCCAGACAGATCCCATACAGCGCCGAGGCCGAGCAGGCGGTCCTCGGCTCGATGCTCATCGACAGCCGCTGCGTTGCCGACGTCATGACACGTCTGCATGCCGACGACTTCTATATCGCCCAGAACAAGGAGATATTCGAGGTCGTCTCGACGATGTTCAACTATTCGCAGACGATAGACCCCGTGACCGTTCTCGACGGCATGCGCCAGCACGGCGTTTACCATGAGGATACGTCGCGTCAGTATGTCATGGAGCTGATGAGCATCACGCCGACGGCAGCCAACGTCATGCGGTACGCGGATATAGTCAAGGAGAAATCCATTCTCCGCAGCATCGGCGAGACCGCGGCGCATATCTCGACGCTCGTCAGCGACGGCACCGGAGATTCCGGCGAGGTCCTCGAGATAGCCGAGCGCGAGATCTATAATATACGGCAGGGAAGAGGCTCCGCCGGGCTGGAATCTGCCCAGGTCATAGCGGGAGAAGTATGGAAGCATCTCGGCGAGCTTGCCGCCAACGGCGGGGTCATCCCCGGCCTTCCAACCGGCGTTCCGGAGCTTGACGATATCCTGACGGGACTCAATAAATCCGACCTTATCCTGCTAGCATCCCGTCCCGGCATGGGAAAAACGAGCTTTGCTCTGAATATCGCCGTCAATGTCGCTCAAAAATCAGATACGTCTATCGCTATCTTCTCTCTTGAGATGTCGAAGGAGCAGCTTGTTTCCAGGCTTCTCTCGTCTCTTGCTTCTGTCAACAGCAAAAAGCTTTTGACGGGCCGCCTGACTGACGACGAATGGAAGCGCATCGCCTACGCCGCGGGAATGCTCAGCAATTCAGGGCTGCTCATCGACGACAACTCGATGCTGACTGTTTCGGATATCAATGCCGAATGCAGAAGGGTCCAGAACCTCGGCCTCGTCATCATAGATTATCTGCAGCTGATGAGTACTGCCTCAGGCTCCAATGCCGAGAGCAGACAGCAGACAGTAAGCGAGATGTCCCGTATGCTTAAAATAATGGCGAAGGAACTGAATGTCCCGGTCATCTGCTGCTGCCAGCTTTCAAGAGCAAGCGCGCAGAGAACGGAAAAACGCCCGATCCTTTCCGATCTTCGCGAGTCCGGCTCTCTTGAGCAGGACGCGGATATCGTTCTCGGTCTTTACAGGGAGGATTACTTCAACAGAGAAGCCGAATCCCACAACGTGGCGGAGTGCATCGTCATGAAGAACAGACACGGCAACACGGGCACCATCAAGCTTCTCTGGGAGCCCGAATTCACGCGTTTCCAGGCGCTTGATACCACCCATGAGGAAGAATCATATTGACTCAGAAGATCGAGCTTAAGGCTGCCTGTGAGCTTATAGAGAAGTATCATATGCTCGATGGCGCGAATAAAGTGCTCTGCGCGGTTTCCGGCGGGGCGGATTCGATGTGCCTTCTCAGCTTTTTAGCGGATCTGTCGGCAAAAAGCGTTATCTCCGTCGCGGCGGCTCACTTCAACCATATGCTTCGCGGCGTCGAGAGCGACCGAGACGAGCTGTTCGTCAGAGAATGGTGCGATGCACACGGCATAGAGCTTGAAGTCGGTTCTGCCGACGTCGGAGACATCGCCGAAGAGACGGGGAGATCCGTCGAAGAAGCCGCGAGGGACGCACGCTACGATTTTCTGAATAAGACCGCGCTTAAACTTCGCGCTGACCGTATAGCGACGGCCCATAACGCAGACGATCAGCTTGAGACGATCCTGATTAATCTTGCCCGCGGATCCGGAACCAAGGGCCTGGCAGGCATCCCTCCTGTACGCGGGACGATTATCCGTCCGCTCCTTGCAGTAAGCAGGGAAGAGATACTGGATTATCTGTCAAGGCACGGTATCCCTCATGTCGAAGATTCGACCAACCTGCTTGACGACGCGGTGAGAAACGCCGTCCGGCACAAAGCAGTTCCCGCGCTTAAGGAGATATTTCCTTTTATAGTGTCAAATTCTTCGAGAGCCTCGTTTCTTGTCCGGTCAGACGACGAGTATCTTGACGAACTCGCCGAGGGAAAAACAGCGATCTTTTCTTGTACGGACAATGAGATAGTTATTCCGGCTGACTCGCTCGCTTCCGAGCCTCAGCCGATCGCGTCGAGACTTGTGATGCGTGCGGGAAAGCATTTCGGGATAGCTTTTTCCGAAGTTCACGTTCAGAGCATTCTCAATCTCGCCGCCTCGTCCGATCCGTCAGCTTCGGTATCGCTTCCCGGAGGGCTCAGGGCCTTTCGAAAGTATTCCGAACTCTATATTTCCAAAGAAAAAGACGTCGTTTTGACATTTCCGGCGACTGAACTCGCTGCGGATAAATGGATCGAGATCAAGGAACTCGGCAAAGCCTTTTTCCTTTCTTCCGACTGCGAAACAGCAAAAATTAACGGCGCGTTCAATATTTTCTTCTTCAAAAAGCGATCTGTCTGTGGTAAAATCCTTGTCAGACCGCGAAAAACAGGAGACACTCTTAAATCCTCTCCGAGAGGATGCAGAAAGACCCTTAAAAAGCTCCTCATAGAAAAAAAGATCCCGCTGTCCGAGCGTGAGCTTATTTTCGTCGCTGCCGACGACAA
>JAEFAK010000022.1 GCA_016287555.1 Oscillospiraceae bacterium | reverse complement strand
TTCCATCGAGGACCTGGCCCAGCTCATTTACGATCTGAAAAACGCCAATCGCTACGCGCGCATCAGCGTGAAGCTGGTTTCCGAGGCCGGAGTTGGGACCATTGCCTCCGGCGTGGCCAAGGCCGGCGCGCAGGTGGTGCTGATCTCCGGCTACGACGGAGGAACGGGCGCCGCTCCGCGCAACTCCATCCACAACGCGGGGCTCCCCTGGGAACTTGGGCTGGCGGAGGCCCACCGAACGCTGATCGAAAACGGACTGAGAGAGCGCGTGATCCTGGAGACGGACGGCAAGCTGCTCACCGGGCGGGACGTGGCGGTCGCCGCGATCCTCGGCGCCGAAGAATTCGGCTTCGCCACGGCCCCCCTCATCTGTCTGGGTTGCGTGATGATGCGTGTGTGCAATCTGGACACCTGCCCTGCCGGGGTGGCGACCCAGAATCCCGAGCTGCGCTGCCGCTTCCGCGGGAAACCGGAATATGTGATGAACTTCATGCTTTTCGTGGCGGAGGAGCTGCGCGGCATCATGGCGCGGCTCGGTGTGCGCACGGTGGAGGAGCTGGTAGGCAGACGCAGTCTTCTCAAGCGGCGCGAAGACGTCTCCGGACCGCGGCTTGGGACTGTTTCGATCTCAGCCCTGCTGGACAACGGCGTCGACGCCCCGGTACACTTCCGAAGCGAGGCGGTCTATGACTTTGCGCTGGAAAAAACAGCGGATCTGCGCGTGCTGCTGCCCGCGTTTGAGGAGACGATCCGCACGGGTGTTCCCAAGACCGTGGAGATCCCCGTATCCAGTGTGGACAGGACCTTCGGCACGATCCTCGGCTCCGAGATCACCCGGCGCCGCTCCTCCCCGCTCCCGGACGACACCGTCACCGTAAAGGCCCGCGGCGGAGGCGGCCAGTCCTTCGGCGCGTTTATCCCCAAAGGGATGACGATCCGCCTGACCGGAGACAGCAACGACTATTTCGGAAAGGGCCTGTCCGGCGGGAAGCTCGTGCTCCGTCCGAGCGAAGAGAGCGTCATCAATCCCGGGGAAAACATCATCGTGGGCAACGTCGCTCTGTACGGCGCCACCGGCGGCGAGGCGTATATAAACGGCATGGCGGGCGAGCGCTTCTGCGTGCGCAACTCCGGAGCGCGCGCCGTAGTGGAAGGCGTGGGCGACCACGGCTGTGAATACATGACCGGCGGCACCGCGGTGATCCTCGGGCCCGTGGGAAAGAACTTCGCCGCGGGCATGTCCGGAGGGACCGCCTACGTGCTCGACGAGAGGCACGAGCTGTATCGGCTGATCAACAAGGATCTCGTGACCATGAGCGCCGTCACGGAGAAAGCCGATGCCGCGGAGCTGCGTGAGCTGATCTCCCGCCATGTGGCCGAGACCGGCTCGCCCCGGGGACGGACCGTACTCGAAAACTGGGAAGAGACGCTGCCTCTGTTCAAAAAGATCCTTCCCAACGATTTCCGCCGCATGCGTACGGCCATTCTACAGCTGGAGGAGCGGGGCCTGCCGCGTGAGCAGGCGGAGCTGGAAGCCTTCAGCGCCATTCAGCGGGAGGAGAGGTAAATATGGGAAAACCGACCGGATTTCTTGAATACGCGCGCGTCGATCGTCCCGCCGTTCCCGCGCGGGAACGGATAAGCGGTTTCGGAGAATTCCACACGGAGCCCGGCGCCGAAGCCCGCACGGAGCAGGGCGCCCGGTGCATGAACTGCGGAGTGCCGTTCTGCCAGTCGGATTACGGCTGTCCGCTCCACAATCTGATCCCCGAATGGAACGATGAGATCTCCGCGCGCAATATGGAATACGCTCTGCGCCGTCTGCTGAAGACCAACGATTTTCCGGAGTTCACGGGAAGGGTCTGCCCCGCCCTGTGCGAGAACGCGTGCGTGTGCTCTCTTTACGGCGAGGCCGTGACCATACGGGACAATGAGCTGGCCGTTATAGAAAACGCCTGGGCTTCCGGTATGATGAAGCCGGAGCCCCCTCTGGTGCGTACGGGAAAGCGTGTGGCGGTGGTAGGCTCCGGGCCCGCGGGCCTCGCCGCGGCGCAGCAGCTCAACCGCCGCGGTCACAGCGTGACGGTCTATGAACGCGACGACCGGCCGGGGGGACTGCTGATGTACGGCATACCCAATATGAAACTGGACAAGGCCGTGATCCTGCGGCGGATCGCAAAAATGGAAGAGGAAGGGATCCGCTTTGTCTGCGGGACATCGGTGGGTAAGGATATATCTCCCAAAGAGCTGAAGGCAGAATACGACGCGGTGATCCTATGCTGCGGAGCGCGCAGGGAGCGTTCTCTCGGCGTGGATACGGCGGGAGTGCGCGGCGTCGGGCCGGCGCTGGAATATCTGAGCGCGGCGACCCGCTCACTTCTGGACGGCGCCGGGAACTCGCTGGACGCCCGGGGTCTGCGCGTGGTGGTGGTGGGCAACGGAGACACGGCCACCGACTGCGTGGCCACCGCCCTGCGGCAGGGCGCGGCCTCCGTTACGCAGCTGGTACGGAAACCGAAACGGGAAAAATCGGAGAGAATATGGCCCTATCCCGCCGATGGGGAAAAGACCGATTACGGGCAGGAGGAGGCCGCCGCCCTCTTCGGCTGCGACCCCCGCCGGTACGGCACGACCGTGCGGAAGGTGGTCGCGGACGAGGACGGGAGCCTGAGTTCTCTGATCGTTCTGACGGACGGCACGGAACAGGAGATCGGCGCCGACCTGCTGCTGACGGCCACCGGCTTCTCCGGCGCCGAACCGGAGACCGCCGCGGCCTTCGGCCTGGAAACGGACGAGAGAGGCCTTCTCGGAGACGAACGGTACCGTACTGCCGATCCGAAGGTCTTCGCCTGCGGGGACATGCGCAGGGGCGCTTCGCTGGTGGTTTGGGCCATCGCGGAGGGCCGGGCCTGCGCCCGGATCGTGGACCGCGAACTGGAAGGATACACCAATCTGTAAATCGATCCGGAAAGGAGTGATCGGCGTGGCTGCCTTCGACAGGATTTTGTCGGGTATCCCCGAGATGGATCCGGCGCTGGACAATATACGCATGGGTGACAATGTCGTGTGGCAGGTGTCGTCTCTGGACGAATACCGTGTGTTTGCGCGCGCTTTCGCCGCCCGGGCGATCCGGGATGGCCGGAATCTGCTGTATATTCGCTTTGCGGATCACGAGCCCATTCTGGAACCCGCGGAAGGGCTGCGTATCGTTCCGGTAAAGCTTTCTCATTTGTTCGAGACTTTTACGATCCGCATCCATGAGCTGATCGAACGGGAGGGCAGAGACGCTTTTTATGTGTTCGACTGCCTGTCAGAGCTGGAGGAAGCCTGGGCAACGGACCTGATGATGGGCAACTTTTTCCGTCTGACCTGTCCGTTTCTCTTTACGCTGGACACCGTCGCTTATTTTCCCGTACTCCGCGGCCGCCATTCCTCCGAGGCCATTGCCAAGATTCGGGAAACCACACAGCTGTTTCTGGATGTCTATCCCGCCGGCGGCGGCGACCTGTATGTGCGTCCGGTCAAGGTCTGGGAGCGAACGGGACCCGCCATGTTCGGTCCGCACCTGTTTTCGCCCGCGAGCGGATCATTTCGATCCCTTTCCGAGGGATTGGAGATCAGTCGGTTCTACCGCGAGCTGAATCAGGCGGAGAGCGCAGGAGACAGCCGCAGCATGGACAGCTGGGAGCGCTTTTTCAGAAGCACCAGGCTGAAATACGAGAACGGGCTGGACGTCACGGAGGAATGTGGCAGGATCTGCGACATCATGCTCACGCGCGACGAGCGTCTTCGATCCTTGATCCGGCGGCATTTCGGGCCCCCGGACTATTTTGAGGTCCATTCCCGGATGGTCGGCACGGGTATGATCGGAGGCAAGGCCTGCGGGATGCTCCTTTCAAGAAAAATCACGGAAAACCTGCGTCCGGACATATTCGAGCGGATAGAGCCCCACGATTCGTTTTATATAGGCTCCGACGTATTCTACTCGTATATCGTGGACAACGGGTTCTGGGACCTCAAGCTTCGGCAGAAGACCGAGGACGGGTATTTCGCGCTGGCGGACGAGGTCTCCCGGCAGATCATGGAAGGGCGTTTTTCTCCGGGCATCGAGGACTCGTTTCTGCAGCTGCTGGACTACTTCGGAGGAGATCCGGTCATCGTGCGTTCCAGTTCCATTCTGGAGGACGGGTTCGGGAATGCATTCGCGGGCAAATATGAATCCGTATTCTGCGCCTGCCAGGGATCGTCCGAGGAAAGGCTGGCCGAATTTGAGCAGGCCGTCCGAACCGTCTACGCCAGCACCGTGGGCCTGTCCGCGCTGGATTACCGGCGCAGGCGCGGACTGGAACAGCTTGATGAGCAGATGGGGCTTCTGGTGCAGAGGGTGTCCGGTTCCCGATGCGGGGATCTGTTCCTGCCCTGCGCCGCCGGCGTTGGCTATTCGATCAGCCCCTATCACACGGGCGGCGGGAGCGCGTCAAAAGGAATGCTTCGCCTGGTCGCCGGACTTGGGACAGCGGCCGTAGACCGCAGGACCGGTTCTTATCCGCGAATCGTTGCTCCGGATAATCCGAATCGTATGCTTTCTTCCTCCACCGGCGACAGGCATCGCTATTCTCAGCGGCTGATCGATCTGATCGATCTTTCCTCCGGTACAGTGGAAAGCGTCGGCGCGGAGAAGCTCCAGTCCGTCCTTCCGCCGTATCAGCGGCGCCTGCTCTACTCTCACGATACCGAAGCGGAGAGGGATTACCGGGATCGGGGCCAATGGAAGAACATCCTTTTCGTATCGTGCGACGGAGTCGTCGGCAACAAAGCGCTCATGTCGGACATGAGCGATATCCTGGAGCTTCTGCAGACGGAATACGACCATCCGGTGGATATAGAATACACCATCAACTTCTCGCCGGAGGGCGGGTATCTCATTGATCTGCTGCAGTGCCGTCCTCTGACGCAGACGGCCGAGGGAGGATCCGTCCGCCTCCCGCTTCCGGAGGAACGGGGCGATACGCTCTCGGAGACTGTCGGCGTTTCCATGGGTTTTTCCAGATCGTTTGGCGTGGATGTGATCGTTTATATCGACGCCGTCGCCTATTACCGGATGCCCTACGCGGACAAATACAGGATACGGGACGCGCTGAGTGCCGTGAACTGGCATTTCCGCGGGCAGGACAAGCGCATGGTCCTCATCACGCCCGGGCGCATAGGCACCTCTTCTCCGGAGCTGGGAGTTCCATCCTCTTTCGCGGACATCAGCGAATTCAACACCGTCATAGAAGTGTCCGAGACCGAGGCGGGATATGTCCCCGAGCTCAGCTACGGCAGCCATTTCTTCCAGGACCTGGTGGAAGCGGGAATTCTGTATACAGCCGTGTTCCGGGACGGAACGACTCTCGCCTTCTCCCCGGAAGCCATTCTCTGCGCAGGCCGGAGCTTTACGGAGTATTCGGCGGACGAGCGGCTGAGCGGGATCTTTCACGTGATGGAAACGTCAGGCTGCGGCGTTTCTCTGTACTACGATATGATATCCGGGCATTTTCTCATCGCCGCGGATAAAAAAGGAGGTTGATGACTGTGCATGAGTTTTATGACAATCCCCTGTGCGGCCGATACGCCGACGAGGAGATGAAGCGTATTTTTTCGGACGACCGCAAATTCTCAACCTGGCGGCGGCTGTGGCTGCTGCTTGCCGAAAGCGAGCAGGCGCTGGGTCTGCCCATCACCGACGAGCAGCTCGGCGAGATGCGCGCGCATCTGACGGATATCGACTATGAGGCCGCGGTGCGCTATGAGCATAAAGTCCGTCACGATGTGATGGCTCATGTGCTCGCTTTCGGGGATCTCTGCCCCGCGGCGCGCCCCATCATCCACCTTGGCGCCACAAGCTGCTATGTGGGCGACAATACCGATATCCTGAATATGCGCGACGGGCTCCGGCATATCCGGCGGCTGCTTATGAACGCAGCGGAGGCTCTCGCTTCCTTTGCGGAGCGCTGGAAAGGTCAGAGCGCGCTGGCCTACACACATTTTCAGGCGGCCCAGCCGACCACGGTGGGAAAGCGCGCCTGTCTCTGGCTCAACGATCTTCTGTTCGATATTCGCCAGCTGGACTTTCAGCTCGCCGAGCTGCGTCCGCTGGGCTGCAAAGGCGCGACCGGCACGGCCGCCGGCTTCCTCGAGCTGTTCGACGGGGACGCGGGCAAGGTGCTCCGGCTCGAGGAGATGATCGTGAAAGGCATGGGTTTTGACCGCTGTCAGGACGTCAGCGGGCAGACCTACACCCGCAAGGCGGACTATGCCGTGCTCCAGGTCCTCTCGGGGATCGCTCAGACCGCCTCCAAATTTGCCGGAGACGTGCGTCTTCTGTGCCACGAAAAGGAGCTCGACGAGCCCGCGGAGAGCGGACAGATCGGCTCCTCGGCCATGGCCTACAAGCGCAATCCCATGCGCTGCGAGCGCATCTGCTCGCTTTCGCGCTATCTTATCGCGGACGCGGCGAACGCGCCGATGACGGCTTCGGTCCAGTGGTTCGAACGAACGCTCGACGACTCTGCCAACCGCCGCATCTCCATGCCGGAGGGCTTCCTCTGCGCCGACGCGATACTCCGCCTTGCGCGCAACGTGACGGGCGGCCTGCGCGTCAATGAGAAGATAATAGAGAAGACAGTCCGCGAGTATCTCCCGTTCATAGCCACGGAGGACCTGCTCATGGAGGCCGTCAAGCGCGGCGGCGACCGTCAGCAGCTGCATGAGATAATACGCCGCTGCTCCATGGAGGCGACGGCGAAGATGAAGGAGGGCGGGGAGTGCGACCTGCTCGAAAGGCTCTCCGCTGAAAAGGAGTTCGGCCTCTCGGCCGGGGACATGGAAAGGATACTCGAGCCTTCCCTTTATATAGGCAGATGCTCCGGGCAGGTGAGCCGCTTCCTCGAGAAGGTCGCGCCGCTGCTCGCAGACGCCGACGACTCGGCTGAAAACATAGAGATCTGAAGGAGAAGGCCCATGGAAAAGATCCTCGTTCTGGATTTCGGCGGCCAGTATGACCAGCTCATAGCCCGCCGGGTGCGCGAGCAGCGCGTCTATGCCGAGATACGGTATTTCGACCGCATCACGACGGATGAGATAGTCCGTGAGGGCTACCGCGGCGTCATCTTCACCGGCGGGCCCAACAGCGTTTATGACCCAGCCTCGCCGCACTTCGATCCCGCGATACTGGACGCGGGCGTCCCCGTGCTCGGCATATGCTACGGAGCGCAGCTGACAGCGTATATGGCGGGCGGAGAGGTCTCAGCCGCGGATAATGCCGGCGAATACGGCAGGACCCTTCTGAAGACCGGCGAAAGCGCGCTTTTCAGAGACGTGCCCGCCGAGAGCGTCTGCTGGATGAGCCATACCGACTTCATCAGCCGCGTCCCGGAGGGCTTCCGGGTCACGGCGCGGACGGAAAAATGCCCCTGCGCCGCCATGGAGGACGAGGCGAGACGGCTCTATGCCGTTCAGTTTCACCCGGAGGTCACGCATACCGAGTTCGGCAGGCGGATGCTCCGCAATTTCCTCTTCGGGGTCTGCGGCTGCGCGGGAGACTGGAAGCCGGAGAACTACGCGGAGAGCATGATCGAGCGCTACCGATCCGACCTCGCGGGGAAGAAGGTCCTTTTGGCGCTCTCCGGCGGGGTGGACAGCTCCGTCGCCGCCGTGCTGCTGCACAGGGCCGTCGGGCAGGCTCTGACCTGCGTCTTCGTCGACCATGGCCTTCTGCGCAAGGGCGAGGGCGACGCCGTCGAGCAGACGCTCGGCAGGGAGCTCGGCGTCAACATCATAAGAGTAAACGCCGGGGAGCGCTTCCTTTCAAAGCTCGCGGGCGTCGGGAGCCCGGAGCAGAAGCGAAAGATAATAGGAGCGGAGTTCATCCGCATCTTCGAGGAGGAGGCAAGGAGGATAGGCCATGTCCACGCTCTCGCGCAGGGGACGATCTACCCCGACGTCATAGAGAGCGGAAAGGGCGCCTCCGCCGTCATAAAGAGCCACCATAACGTGGGCGGCCTGCCCGACGTCATCTCGTTCGACGAGATAGTCGAGCCGCTGCGCGAGCTTTTCAAGGACGAGGTGCGCGCCGTCGGGACTTCGCTGGGCATTCCCGCGGAGCTCGTCCGGCGGCAGCCCTTTCCGGGTCCAGGCCTCGGCGTGCGCGTCACAGGCCCGGTCACGAAGGAAAAGCTCGACTCCCTGCGCGAGGCCGACGCCATATTCCGCGAGGAGGTCGACAAGCTCCCGCCGGAGCGGCGGCCCGACCAGTATTTCGCCGTCCTGACAGGCGTACGCAGCGTCGGCGTCATGGGCGACGCGAGGACCTACGGCTTCACCGCCGCGCTCCGCGCCGTCTCGACGGACGATTTTATGACCGCCGAGTGGACGCGCCTTCCCTATGAGACGCTCGAGCGCGCGAGCAGCCGCATAACCAACGAGGTCCCCGGCATTTCCAGAGTCGTTTACGATATCTCGTCCAAGCCGCCGGCCACGGTGGAGTGGGAATAAGGAGGAACGGCATATGACCAAGTATATTTTCGTGACGGGCGGCGTGGTATCCGGCCTCGGCAAGGGGATAACGGCGGCCTCGCTCGGCAGGCTTTTGAAGGCACGCGGGCTCAAGGTCGCCGCGCAGAAGCTCGATCCCTACATAAACGTCGACCCCGGGACGATGAGCCCCTACCAGCACGGCGAGGGCTACGTCACCGAGGACGGCGCCGAGACCGATCTCGATCTCGGCCACTATGAGCGCTTCATCGACGAGGACCTGAACAAGTATTCAAACCTCACGACCGGCAAGGTCTACTGGAACGTGCTCAACAAGGAGCGCCGCGGGGAATACCTCGGCTCGACCGTGCAGGTCATCCCGCATATCACCAACGAGATAAAGGAATTCGTCTACAGCGTCGGGAGAAAGACCGGCGCAGACGTCGTCATAACCGAGATAGGCGGCACGATAGGCGATATAGAGTCGCAGCCCTTCATTGAGGCCGTGCGCCAGATATCGCTGGAGGTCGGCCGGGAAAACAGCCTCTTTATCCACGTCACGCTCGTGCCGTATCTGCGCGGCTCGGAGGAGCACAAATCCAAGCCCACGCAGCACTCCGTCAAGGAGCTGCAGGGCATGGGCGTCAATCCGAACATCATCGTCCTGCGCTGCGACGAACACATCGAGGAGTCTATCTTCCGCAAGATAGCGATGTTCTGCAACGTCAAGGACGACTGCGTCATCGAGAACATAACGCTCCCGAACCTCTACGAAGCGCCTCTCATGCTCGAAAAGTCGCACCTGAGCGGGGTCGTCTGCCGCGAGCTGGGCATCGAGGCCCCGGAGCCGGATCTCGACGAATGGAGGGAGATGGTCGCCCGGATAAACGACAGGCGCGAGAGATGCGTTGAGATCGGCCTCGTCGGCAAGTACGTAGCGCTGCACGACGCCTATCTCTCCGTCGCGGAGGCGCTGCGGCATGCCGGCTACTACCACGACGCGCATATAGACATCCGCTGGATCGATTCCGAGGAGATAACGCCCGAAAACGTCGATGAGACGCTCTCCGGGCTCGACGGGATCATCGTCCCCGGAGGCTTCGGCAGCCGCGGCATATACGGCATGATCCTCGCCGCGAGATACGCCCGCGAGAAGGGACTGCCGTATTTCGGCATCTGCCTCGGCATGCAGATAGCCGTCATCGAATATGCCAGAAACGTCGCCGGCATCCCCGACGCGGATTCCGGCGAGTTCAACGAGCTCTGCAAGAACAAGGTCATCGATTTCATGCCCGGCCAGAGCGACGACATCGACAAGGGCGGCACGCTCCGCCTCGGGGCATATCCCTGCGTCATATCGCCGGGAACGGCCATGGAGCGCTGCTACGGGACGCTCCGCATTTCCGAGCGCCACCGCCACCGCTACGAGTTCAATAACGATTACCGGGAAAGGCTCGCCGCCGCCGGCCTGACGCTGAGCGGCATGTCGCCCGACGGGAGGCTCGTCGAGACCGTCGAGCTGACGGACAGACCCTTCTTCGTCGGCGTACAGTACCACCCGGAGTTCAAGTCCCGCCCGAACAGACCGCACCCGCTCTTCAAGGACTTCGTCGGCGCGGCCGCCGCGTTCGCGGAGGAAAAGAGCAGATGAGCATACATGAGGAATGCGGCGTCTTCGGCGTCATGAGCCCCGTGCCCTTCGACGCGGCAGCCATGTGCCATATCGGGCTCTACGCCCTCCAGCACAGAGGGCAGGAAAGCTGCGGCATCGTCGTCTGCGACGACGGGCTTTTCGTCTCCCATAAGGACCTCGGTCTCGTGAGCGAGGTCTTCACGAAGGAGATCCTCGCAAAATTCCCGAAGGCTGCAATGGCCGTCGCCCATACGCGCTACGGGACGACGGGTGCGACAAACAGGAACAACTGCCAGCCCATCGAGGTCAACCACCAGAAGGGCCGCATGGCCATAGCGCATAACGGCAACCTCTCCAACGCCGCCGAGCTCCGCTCCGAGCTGGAGCTCTCCGGCGCCATTTTCCATACCTCCAGCGACACCGAGACCATAGCCTATATCGTAACGAGAGAGCGTCTGACCGCTCCGAGCATCGAGGAGGCCGTCAGCCGCGCCATGTATACCCTCGACGGGGCGTATTCCCTCGTTCTCATGAGCGCGCAGAAGCTCATCTGCGCCCGCGATCCCTACGGCTTCCGCCCCCTCTGCTTCGGCAGGACGGCGGACGGGGTCTGGGTCGTCGCCTCGGAGACCTGCGCGCTGAAAGCCGTCGGCGCGGACTTCATCCGCGACGTCGAGCCCGGCGAGATAGTCGTATTCGGGCCGGAGGGGCCGGTATCCCGCCGCGAGCACTGCGGAGAGAAAAGAAAGAGGCTCTGCGTTTTCGAATATATCTATTTCGCCCGCCCGGATTCGGTCATAGACGGGCGCTCGGTCCACGCCGCGCGCGTCGAGGCGGGCCGCGTGCTCGCCGAGACCCGCCCCGCGGAGGCGGACATCGTCGTGGGAGTCCCGGATTCGGGGCTGGACGCGGCGATAGGCTTTTCCCGCGCCTCCGGCATCCCCTACGGGATAGGCCTCATCAAAAACAAATACATCGGGCGCACCTTCATCGCCCCCGGAGACAGGGCCGATCAGGTCCGCATAAAGCTCTCCGCCGTCGAGGAGGTCGTCCGCGGGAAAAGGATAGTGCTCATAGACGACTCTATAGTCCGCGGAACGACCAGCGGACGCATTGTGTCCCTGCTGCGGGAGGCCGGCGCGAAGGAGATACACATGCGCATCTCGGCCCCGCCGTTTCTTTTCCCCTGCTTTTACGGGACGGATATAGATTCCCGGGAAAACCTCATCGCCTGCAGCCACACCGTCCCGGAGATAGCCGCTATAACGGGCGCGGATTCGCTGGGATATCTGCCCGCGGAGGAGCTGCGCCGTCTCGCCGGATGCGGGGACTACTGCAGCGCCTGCTTCGACGGCGATTACCCGACGAGGATCCCCTCCGACCCGCGAAAGGACCGCTTCGAGCGGAGACTGTCCGAAAGAGAGAAATGAGCCATGAACGGAGCGCCTGACAGAAAAATAATCTTGGAGGACGGGCAGGAATACCGCGGGTATTCCTTCGGCGCGCCCGGCGACCGCGTGCTGGAGATAGTCTTCAATACCTCCATGGTCGGCTATCAGGAGATAGTTTCCGACCCGTCGTATACCGATCAGGCCGTCGTCATGACCTACCCGCTCATCGGAAATTACGGCATGGCCGCCGATGACTACGAGACCGAAACGCCGACCGTCGGCGCGCTCATAGTCCGGGAATATAATGACGAGCCCTCCAATTTCCGCTCCGAGGAGACGCTCGGAGCGGTCATGAGCCGCTTCGGCATAGCCGGCGTCTGCGGCGTCGATACGCGCAGGCTGGCCCGCTCCATACGCGACTTCGGCAGCCGCAGGGCCCTGCTGACGGGGATAGATACCCCGCTTGAGGACGGGCTCAGACGGCTGAAAGACTGTCCCGTGCCGCACGACGCCGTATCCCGCGTGAGCTGCCGCGAGCCGTGGGCGGCCTGCGGGGACGCCGCGCATCATCACGTCGCCGCAATAGACTGCGGCATGAAGCGCAATATCGTGCGCTCGCTCGCTCAGCGCGGCTGCCGCGTGACGGTAGTCCCGTGGAACACGTCCGCCGAAGAGATCGCGGCGCTCTCCCCGGACGGGGTATTCGTCTCCAACGGCCCCGGCGATCCGACCGACGTGCCGGAGACCGTAGAGACAGTGCGCGCCCTTCTCGGCCGCTTCCCGATCTTCGGCGTCTGTCTGGGCCACCAGATACTCGCCCTCGCCTGCGGCGCGAGGACGTACAAGCTCAAATTCGGCCACCGCGGCGGCAACCACCCCGTCCGCGATCTGAGGACGGGGAAGACAGAGATGACCTCCCAGAACCACTCCTACGCCGTGGACGCGGAGAGCCTTGCGGGAACGCGGCTTTCCGTCACGCATGTAAACCTGCTCGACGGGACCGTCGAGGGAATGGAATGCGCCGGCGACCGCGCCTTCAGCGTCCAGTTCCACCCGGAGAGCGCGCCCGGCCCGCAGGACAGCGCGCACCTTTTCGACCGCTTCGTTTCGATGATGGAGGGAGGCGGCGCCCGTGCCTAAGAGAACGGACATAAAGAAGATTCTCGTCATCGGCTCCGGCCCCATAGTCATAGGCCAGGCGGCTGAATTCGACTACGCCGGGACGCAGGCCTGCCTCGCCCTCAGAGAGGAGGGCTACGAGGTCGTCCTCTGCAACTCCAACCCGGCCACGATCATGACCGACGTCTCAGTGGCAGACAAGGTCTATATGGAGCCGCTGACGCTGGAGTACGTCGCCAAGATAATCCGCTATGAGCGGCCCGACGCGATACTGCCCGGCATAGGCGGGCAGACGGGGCTCAATCTCGCCGTCCAGCTTGAAGAGAAGGGCGTGCTCGCCGAGTGCCGTGTCGAGCTTCTGGGAACGAAGAGCTCGTCCATAGAGCAGGCGGAGGACCGCGAGAGGTTCAAGGAGCTGTGTCAGGCCCTGGGCGAGCCGACGCTCCCTTCGGAGACCGCATCCTCCGTGGAAGAGGGGCTCGCCGCCGCGGAGAGGATAGGCTATCCCGTCGTGCTGCGCCCCGCCTTCACCCTCGGCGGGACGGGCGGCGGCTTCGCCGACGGCCCGGAGGAGCTCGCTCAGGTCATGAAGAACGCGCTGGAGCTCTCGCCCGTCGGGCAGGTGCTGGTCGAAAAGAGCGTCAAGGGCTTCAAGGAGATAGAATACGAGGTCATGCGCGACGCCAACGATACCGCGATCACCATCTGCAACATGGAAAATCTCGACCCCGTCGGCATACATACGGGCGATTCCATAGTCGTCTGCCCCTCGCAGACGCTGACCAACAGGGAATACCACATGCTGCGCGACAGCGCGCTGAAAATGATACGCGCGCTGAAGATAGAGGGCGGGTGCAACGTCCAGTTCGCGCTCGACCCGAAGTCGCTGCAATACTACCTTATCGAGGTAAACCCCCGCGTCTCGCGCTCTTCCGCCCTTGCCTCCAAGGCAAGCGGCTATCCAATAGCCCGCGTCTCGGCCAAGATATGCGTCGGCATGACGCTGGACGAGATAATGCTCGCCAACACGCCCGCGGCCTTCGAGCCCGCGCTTGACTACGTCGTGACGAAGCTGCCGCGCTTCCCGTTCGACAAATTCGCCGACGCCAACAACACGCTGTCCACTCAGATGAAGGCGACGGGCGAGGTGATGAGCGTCGGCAGGACGTTCGAGGAGAGCCTTCTCAAGGGCATACGCTCGCTGGAGATCGGCGCATACCACATCCGCCTCAAAAAGTTCGACGGGACTCCGGGCGCGGAGCTGCTGGATTATATCCGTACCGGAACGGACGACCGGATATTCGCGATTGCAGAGCTCCTGCGCCGCGGCGAGAGCGTCGGCGCCATAGCGGACGCGACCGGCATAGACCGCTTTTTCATCCGCAAGATACGCAATATAACGGAGCTTGAAAAGACCGTCGCCGCCGCGCCGGGCGACGCTGACGTCCTGCGCGAGGCCAAGAGAGCGGGCTTTTCCGACAGGGAGATAGCCTCCCTCTGGGGCACGGACGAGAGGGAAGTCTTCAGATTCCGGACGGAGCGCGGTGTCGT
>JAEFAK010000220.1 GCA_016287555.1 Oscillospiraceae bacterium | reverse complement strand
TCTCCCGCGCCGACGCGGTGACGCTCGCCGCCGCCGCCCTCGAGGGGACGACCGCCATGGTGCTCGCCGGGAGCGAGCCCGCGAAGATAAAGGACGACGTCTGCTCGCCTGGCGGCTCGACGATAGAGGGCGTCCTCAAGCTCGAGCAGGCGGGCATGCGCGCCGCCGTGACGGAGGCCGTCGTCGCCGGCTGGCGCAGGAGCTCCGAGCTCGGATAAGTTTTTCAGAAGGACATTCATTCAATGAGAAGGATAATCGTCATATTATTTGCCGCGCTGGCAGCCGTGCTGCTGCTCGCGGCCTGCTCCGCGGCAAAGCCCTCGCCGGCGCCGACTTCGGAGCCGATCGAGGCCGTCCCGCCCACGATGAGCATGGACGGACCCGCCGTCCAGCCGACGCCGCCGCCCACGCCGGAGCCCACCCCGACCCCGACGCCTACGCCGGAGCCGCCGCACGAGCTCTCCTTCAGGACGGAGGGCTTCCATATGGAGGCCAACCAGACGCGCTACGTGTTCGCAGACGTCTCCCCGGCCGATCTGGAGCTGACCTGGACCTCCAGCGACGAGTGCGTCGCGACGGTCGACCAGGACGGGACCGTCCACGGCCATACCGCCGGCACGGCGCTCATAACGGCCTGGGCCGACAACGGCGATCTCTATGACCGCGCCGTCATAACCGTCTCCCTGCCGGAGGATCTGAGCTATCTGCCGCAGAAGTATATGTATCAGATCCGCGTCAACAAGCAGGTCAACGTCGTTACGATCTATACCATTGACGAGGACGGGGAGTATACCGTCCCCATCCGTACGTTCTACTGCTCGACGGGCTACAAGACCCCGGAGGGCACATGCTACGCAGGTTACAAGAAGGTATGGCATGCCCTGCTCGGCAACTACTGGGGCCAGTATACGACCTACATAGCCGGCAACTTCCTGTTCCACTCTGTTCCTGCCTTTGCCGAAGCGAAGGACTCGCTGAACATGGAGTACTACAATCTGCTGGGGACAGCCGCCTCAGGCGGCTGCGTCCGTCTGCAGGTCATCAACGCCAAGTGGATATACGAAAACTGCCCGATAAATACCGTGATCAAGTTCTATTGGGACGAGGATCCCGGCCCGCTCGGCTGGCCGCAGTTCGTAAAGATGCCGCTCGTCGGCGGCTGGGACCCGACCGATCCAGACCCGGAGAACCCGTGGAACCACGGCGAACCGAGCATCAGCGGCGCCAAGGACATCCATTACTACACCTCCGGCGCCGATCCCACCGTGGGCATAACCTGTACCGACTCTCTCGGGACGGACATCACCGACCTTCTCGAATACGAGATTACCCCCGTTGAGGGCGAGATCGGCGTCTACAACATCAGGTACAGCGTCACCGACGCATCCTACAAGACGGTCTATAAAAACTGCAGGCTGTATACCGCATCCTGAGAAAGGGAAGAGGACCGCATGACGGGAGCGGTGACGACGCTGCGTCTCGCGCGCACCGCAGCCGACCCCGCCTGCAGCGAGGATAACGCCGTTGGGCATCGGGCTGAAACGGCGGGCGGCAGAAAACATGAGAAAGGGCTGGAGGGCTGAAATGTCGGTCATTGCAGCTGTTGCGACGGGCGGCGTGAAAGCCGCCCTGTCCGTTATAAGAATGTCGGGAGAGGGCTGCCACGAGCTCGCGCTCCGTCTTTTCGAACCCGCTTCGGGCAAAGCGCCGCGAAGCGGGCGGGCCTCATTCGGGACGCTGCGCTCGGCAGACGGGCGCACTCTCGATACGTGCGTTGCTGTTTTTTCACGCGCTCCGAAAAGCTATACCGGAGAGGACACCGTCGAGCTCTCCGTACACGGATCACCCGTCGTGACTGCAGCCGTCCTGCGCGAGCTGTTCGAGTTGGGTGCGAGGCAGGCGGGGCCGGGCGAATTCACGCAGCGTGCGTTTCTGAACGGGAAATTCGACCTCACCGCCGCCGAGGCCGTCGCCGACATAGTCGACGCGAGGACCGAGGCCGCAGCACGCAACGCCGCCGCCCAGCTGACGGGCGGCCTGCTCGCGAGAATAAGGGAGATATACTCCGACCTCACGTATCTGCCCGCACATTTTTCCGCGCTGGTGGACTTTCCGGACGAGGATGTCGAGCCTGCTGACGAGGCGGAGGTGCTCGACGCACTGAAAAAGGCCGAGCGGGAACTCGCTGCGCTGGAGGCCTCGAAGGAGCGGGGCCGCGTCCTGCGCGAGGGTGTCCCCGCCGCGCTCGCCGGGCGCGTCAACGCGGGCAAATCCTCGCTTCTCAACGCCCTGTGCGGAGCAGACCGCGCCATCGTGACCGACATCCCGGGCACGACGCGCGACACCGTCGAGACCGAGCTGACGCTCGGCGGCGTGCTGCTGCGCCTTTCCGATACCGCCGGCCTGCGCGAGACGGACGACGCGGTGGAAAAGCTGGGCGTGGAGCGCTCGCGCCGTGCCATCGAGCAGGCGGATCTGTTTCTGGCGCTTTTTGACGGGACAAAGAGCGTGGACACAGCAGCGCGTGAGACGCTGCAGCTGGTGTGCTCGTCGGGAAAGCCCTGGATCTTCATCGAGACAAAAAAGGATCTGACGGAGAAAAGCTCGTCTATCGCCCCAGCCGGGCCGGCCGC
>JAEFAK010000021.1 GCA_016287555.1 Oscillospiraceae bacterium | reverse complement strand
GAGCCTGGGGCTGCCGTTGAATATCGCTATTTTCATCTGAACTTCCTCCTCATGTTCGTTTTATGCGCTTATCATAGCACATTTCGGCAGAAGTTCCAAGCCCCCGCTCCCGCGGGCGGGACCGCCCCCGGCGCAAGTGCGGTGACCGCGTAGGGAGCGACGCCCTCGTCGCTCCAAGCCTTTCGTCTCTTCTCCCGTATCCTGCGGCGGGGCGAGGGCGCCCCGCCCTACGCGCTTCCCGCAAGCGCTGTCCGCGGCATCATCATAAGGCCCCGCCTGCGGCATCATCAGTCCGCTCTGCGGACGGCATCATCAGCGGGCCCCGCCCGCGGCATCATTAAAAAATATGCCCCCTCGGATTATTACCCGAGGGGACTTTTGAAAGGAGGATCCGCAGCAGAAAGGCATGCCGCGGCCTGCCCGACAAACGGGCGTGACCCTTGCGCTCTTCAGTTGTCTTCAGTTATCTGTTCAGGCCTGCTTGACGTACTCAGCGGCGGGGATGACGACGTCGTCGATGCTCTCGACGGCCTCGAAGACGGTGTGGCAGACGTCGGCAGTGACGTCGATGCTGACCCACGCGCCGCCGACGTAGACGGAGTTCCAGGCATGGTACTGGCCGTTGTGGTAGCCGCGGTCGATGCGGGCGGCAACGCCCTGAGAGCGGCACATCGCGGCGAACAGGGCGGAGATGTCATAGCAGACGCCCTTCTTCGCCTCGAGGATGGCGTTGGTATCGGGGACGTAGTTCGTTCCGCCGCCGGCGTTGACCTTCGCGGCGAAATCATAGTCGTACTCGAAATCGGAGGCTATGTAGTTATAGATGGCGACGACCTTCGCGTCGGCGGCCTTGAGCTCGCTGCAGAGCTCGGCGGCCTTCATGCCGACGGAGTCGGTTTCGGAGAAGGTTATCTCCGTGGTGCTGACCTTATACTGGGCGAGGGGATCGATCTCCTTGACGGAGACGGTCTTCGTGGCGATCTTCCTGTAGGAGCTGCCGCCGACGTTGCGGTAAAGGGAGACGGTATAGTCGCCGGGGCCCTTCGTGAAGGAGAAGGTGCCGACGGTGCCGGGGGTGTAGTTATAATAGGTCTTCTCGCCCTTGAAGACGACGCAGACCTTCATCTTGACGCCGAGATCGGCGTTGTGCTCGACGGTGAACCAGCCTTCGGCGGCGTGATCGGTATTTATCTCGTCCGCAGTCGCGGCGAGGGCGGAAAACGGGAGAACGAGAGAGCAAAGGACCAAAACAAACAGAAAAACGCCTAGAATACGGCTCATCTGCTTCATAAGAGATACTCCTTTCGGTAACTGGCTGCCATGCCCTCTCGGGTTTAGGCCCTGTAGCTTTGCGTCACAGCCTTTCGACTGCTTTGCTATTGTCGTTTGAGTACCGGGCAGCATGCCGCTTCCGGCGCTCGAAAATTGACGTTAAAATTAAATTTTCGGGATTTGCTTATTCGGAGACCTTGTCTCTCTCACGCTCCCTTCTGCCCTTTCGGGCGGAAAAAATCATATGATGCGGGCCGGACCCGCTTTTGGATGCAAAGCTATATTACACGATGCTTAAGCGCTTTGTCAACACAAAATTACAAAAAACTTTATAAAATTTTCAAATTTGTATCAAAAAGGTTACATGGGCGCCCGTCGAACTTTGTCGAAAAGCGTCAAAACGGCGCTTTTCGCGTTCATTTTGGCTTTTTCGCGACGATGAGGTATCTGTGGGCGAGGGTAGAGGCCTTCCCCTCGGCTTCGATGAGGCGCTGCGCCCGCATGAGCCCCGGCAGGCAGTTATCGACGGAGAAGCCGGGGAACTCCCATTCGACGACGCGCGCGAACCAGACTATCGCGCCGACGTCGTAAAACTCCATCGGGCGGAAGGCCTCCTCCGTCCGCAGCAGCTCGAAGCCCGCCTTCTCGAAGAGCAGGAGCTGCACGGCGGGGTTCTCGTCCGGGAAGGGCTTTTCCGCCCCCGGCAGCAGCAGCTCGACGAGCTCTCGGTCGTTATCCGAGCCGACCTGCTCCGTCACGAAAACGCCGCCCGGGGCGAGCACGCGGAAAAACTCGGCAGCGTCCATGCAGCCGTGGCTGTCCGTGACGATATCGAAGCTCGCGTCGTCGAACGGCAGCGCGCTCACGTCGGAGCATTCGCGGAAGTCCACGCCGAGGGGCGCGAGCGTATCCCGGCAGAGCCGGACGTTGGGCGGCCAGCCCTCCGTCGCGGCGGTCAGCGCGCAGGGATGGCCGAAGGAGAGCAGCTTTTCCCCGCCGCCGGTGTCGACGTCCAGCAGGCGCATATCCGGCCTGAGCAGGCTCTTTACGATCGCGTCATAGTCCCAGGGGAGCGGAAGATCACGGCAGCGGCCGTCTATATGGGAAAAATCCCAGCCGCGCATATGCGCCAGCTCCTCCTCGCGCTTCCAGAGCCCGATCAGCTCCCCGCTCAAAGGACGGCCTCGCTTCCGTCGAGCTGGGCGAGCAGCTTCTCATAAAATCCTATATAGTATTCCAGCCTCTCGCGCCAGAGCCTCCGCCCCGCCTCCGTCGCGAACTCGATATCGAGGAAGCGGCGCAGCTCCGCAAGGCGGCCCTCGACGTGGGCGCGCTGCTCCGCGGGCGGGAGCCCGGTATAATGCGCGTTGAGCAGGTTCTCGTGGATGCGGTATGCGTCGAAGCGGTCGATATTGTCCGCGTCGCAGACCGAGCGGGCGAAGGGCGTGCGTTCGCCCTCGAAATCGGCCTCGTCGTCGACGTGGATGGCGATGCCGAAGCATATCTCGTTCACCCTGTCCTCCGGCAGCCCCAGCGAGAGCAGGAAGGGCCGCGCGATGCGGGCCGAGGCGCGCCCGTGGTCGCGCCAGCCGGTCTCGCCGAACTCCTCGCAGTAGGACACGTCGTGTAGCAGGCAGGCGATGACGAACTCCGTCTCGTCGAAGCCGGCCTCGCGGGCGAGGCGGCGGCCTATGTTGGCGACTCTGTACGTGTGGGCGAGGCGGTAGGCCTTCGCCTCGGGGTGCTCGGCGAGGTATTTCCCGCCTTCGAATCTCTCCTTGAGGAACTCCTCCGTCTTCTTTATCAGATCGCGGTCCAAACTCTTTCGCCTCCGTTCGGCATTTCGGGGAATATTCACGCATATTCAGGGTCCTGCATCCCGGACCCGTCCGCGGACATTATATCACGTTTTCCGCGCCGTGCCTACCCCGACGCGCGCGCGAACATATTTACATAATATCGTCGAGACTCCTTGACGCGGTGCGTTCGCGGTGTTATAATACATTGTCATTTTATAGCCTATAATGGCGGAAAAGGACTTTCCGCCCCATTTTTCGGAGGCCCCGATGAAAAAGCTCCGCATCGTATTCATTGTCATTTTCTGCGCCGTCCTCGCCTTCAGCCTCTACAAGCTCGGCACCGAGCTCAACGAGCAGCGCAAATCCCGCGCGGCGACGGACGAGGCGCTGGAGATATTCGGCATAGCGCCGTCTACCTCCAGGGACGCGCCGGCTCCTGTCAGGACGCCGAAGCCCTCCTCCCCCGTTCACATAGAGCCCGGAGTCGACCCGAATCCCGAGCTGGAATACCTCGTGCCCGACCTGCCGATGGACGAGCCGGGGCGCACGCTCGCGGACGCGGACCTCGCCGCCGTGCAGGAGGTAAACCCCGACGTCGTCGGCTGGATATACCTGCCCGACTCGCCCATATCCTACCCGCTCCTGCAGGGCACGGACAACGAATACTATCTGCGCCACAACTGGAAGCGCGTGCGCAACGACCCCGCCTCCATATTCCTCGACTACCGCGCCGCGGCCGACTTTTCCGACTTCGACACGATAATCTACGGCCACAGGATGAAGAGCGGCTCCATGTTCGGCACTCTCAAATACTTTGAGTCCGACGCGGAGTACCTCGACACGCACCCCAGCTTCTATATCCGCGTCGGCGACGAGGTCTTCCGCTACGACGTCTTCGCGCTCGTCGACGCGCCGCTCGACGACCCCATCTACGAATGGGAGTTCACCGACGACATCTCCTCGCGCGGGGCGTACATCGCGCACACGATGTCCATGGACAAGCTCCATACCGGCATCTATCCCACCCCGCAAAACCGCATCGTGACCCTCGTCACCTGCACGGGGCGCAGCTATACCAGCCGCCTCGTCCTCCAGCTCGTGCTGGCGGGCAGGCTCGTCGACGAGTGACGAGCCTTTGAGCCCGGCTGCCGGGCCGGGGCGAAAAGCACCGAAAAGGCCGCTTGCGGGCGGCATCGGTTCGACTCCCATATCTTTATAAGGAGCATTTGATGGATCTTACGACCGCCACGGGAAAGCTGCTCATAGCCGCCGCGGCCCTCGCCGCGCTGCTGCTGATAGCGCTCATAATCGCCCTCGCGAGCCGCGCCGCCGTGAAAAAGCGCGCGGACGGCCTCCTGCGCGACAAAAAGACCGGCGCGCTGACCGAGGCCGGCCTCGCCGCGCGTCTGAGCGGGCGGGGCGCTGTGCAGGCGCTGGTATCCATGCGCGTGCCGGAGCTGCCGAAGGTCTTTTCCGCGCTCGGCCCCGACAGCTACGCCGAGGCTCTCTCCTGCGTCTTCGAGGCTCTTCCCTCCCAGCTCGGGGGCGACGCGCTCATAACCCGGACGGACGAGGACAGCTTCGCCTTCGCTCTCAGAACGAGGGACGAGGCCGAGATAACCCGCCGCCTGGAGGGCGTCTTCGCGGCGCTGGGCGGCGCCGGGCCCCGCAGGCTGACGGCCCGCTTCGGCGTGTACCTCCCCTCCGAGGGGGACGGGGCCGCCGCCCTTGAGCGCGCCGCGCTCGCCCGCGATACGGGCGGGGAAAAGATAAATTTCTACGCCGCCGAAAGGGCGTCCAACGCTTTCCGCGAAAAGGAAATGGCGGATTCGCTGCTCCGCTCGCTGCGCGCGGGCGAGCTCTCGCTGCTGCTGCAGCCGGCGGTGCGCCTTTCGGATATGCAGGCGGCCGGGGCGGAGGCTCTGCTCCGCTGGCGGCACCCCCTGCGCGGTCTGCTCTCGGAGGAGATGTTCCTCCCGCTGGCCGAAAATCACGGCATCACGGCCGACGTCGACCTCTGCGCTCTCGAGATGAGCTGCCGCCGCCTCGAGCAGTGGATAAAGGAGGGGCGCGAGCCCTTCACGCTCTGGATCCGGCTCTCGCGCGGCTCCCTCTTCGGGGAGGACGCGGCCGGCGCGCTCTACGACGTCTGCTCGCGGCATAACGTCCCCTCCTCGCTGGTCGAATTCGGCATGGACGAGGCGCTCCTGACCGAGGACGTCGAGGCCTCGCGCGCCTTCATAACGGCGCTGCACAGCTTCGGCTTCCGCGCCGCGCTCGACCGCTTCGGCGCGGGTCCCTGCTCGCTGCAGCTTCTGGGCGAGCTGGACGTCGACGCGATAAGGTTCGATTCGAGCTTCTTCTCCGGCGACAACAACAGCCGCCGCGGCCGGCATCTGCTCGAGGCGCTGCTCCGCCTCGCGGCGCAGCTGCGCATCCGCACCGTCGCGACCGGGGTCGACAGCCAGAAGCAGGTCGCCTACCTGCAGCAGGAGGCCTGCGGCTATATCCAGGGCCACGCCTACTTCAAGCCCATGCCGCCCGAGCGCTTCGAGACGGAGGTCTATTCCGGCGCCAAGCTGCGCCACGTCCTCGCGCTGACGGACGCGGCGGGCGAGCCCGAGCAGGAGACGGATCTTGAGGAAAAGCCCTTCCGCAACATCGTCCTCTTCTCCTACGATCCGCGCGACGACTCCGTCAGCTTCTCCGACCCCTTCTCGCCCATTCTCAACGGGCAGACCTATTTCAAAAACGCGGGTTCCCTCTTCCGCATGACCGAGCTCGTCCACCCCAACGACAGGGAGGACTTCCTGCGCATGCTCGACCAGTGCAGGCGCGAAAAGGGCTGGATAGAAAACACGCTCCGCTTCTGCATGGCGGAGAACAGATACGCATGGCTGGAGCTGCGCATGCACGTCGAGCCCAGGGGCGAGCTGGCGCGCGTCTCCGGCATGATGGTCGACCTCGACGGCTGGCGCTCGGAGGTCAACCGCTGGAAGGACAAGGCCGCGCGCGACGCGCTGACCGGCCTCTACAATCAGGCCTTCTTCCTGCAGAAGGTCAAGGACTCGCTGGAATCCGGCAACTGCACGGAGGCCGCCGTCCTCTTCGTCGACGTCGACGATTTCAAGCAGGCCAACGACACCTACGGACACCACTTCGGCGACACGCTGCTGTGCTACGTGGCAAAGCAGCTGCTGGCGCTTTTCCGCCATACCGACGTCATCGCGCGCTACGGCGGGGACGAATTCGTCGTCTTCGCGCCGCCTGCGATGAACCGCGAGGTCCTCATAGACCGCCTCGACAGGCTCTACGAAGCCCTCCGCCACCCTTACCGCGACGAGACCGTCCAGTATAACCTCTCGATAAGCATAGGCGCGGCGATGTACCCCGCCGACGGGACGGACTGCGAGACGCTCCTGCGCCACGCCGACTGCGCGCTCTACGAGGCCAAGAACGCCGGCAAGAACCGCTACGTCCTCTATACCCCCGACATGCAGGTCGGGACGGGCGAGGTCATCTGACCCGTGGGCGCGGCGGCGATACTCGGCGCGGCCGGCTTTGCGCTGATGCTGCTCTCCGAGCCGGGCGTGCTGACGAAGGGCGGCTTCAAGCTGCTTTTCCCCTCGGGCTGCCTCGCGCTCGTCGGCGCGACGGCTTTGATGTTCATTTATTCGGGCTTTCGCGGCGCGCTCGACGCCGTCCTGCTCGCGCTGGGGGCCCTGAGCCTTCTGGCCGAGCTGTACTGCCTGTTTTTCGCCGTCCCCTTCGCCGAGTCCTACGTCGGCGGCGAGGCAGGCAGGCGGGTGTGCGACCGCGGAGCCTACGCGCTCTGCCGCCATCCGGGCGTCATATTCCTGTTTTTAACGTACGTTTTCTGGGGGCTGGCCGCGCTCCCCGATCCGCGTTTTCTCATCCTCGGAGCGGCTTTCTCCGTCCTTGACGGGCTCTACGCCCTGTTTCAGGACAGGGTATCCTTCCCGAAGATCTTTTCCGACTACGCGGCCTACCGCCGCGCCGTACCGTTCCTGATCCCGACAAAGGCGAGCTTTGAAGCTGCTCTGCGGACAGCGCCGTCCGCGAGAAAGAAGGAGACCAAGTGAGATTCCAGGAAAAACTTCACGAATACTCCAAGAGCGAGATATGGGAGGAGTACTGCGGCTTCCTGACGCTCGGCATGGACGAGTTCATGAGCATCCAGAAGCGTCTGCTCGAGGAGCAGATGGCGCTCTGGGTGCCGAGCCAGCTCGGCCAGCGCATCCTCCGCGGCAAGACGCCGAAGACCATAGACGAGTTCCGCTCCATGGTCCCTCTGACGACCTACGAGGACTATGCCCCGCTGCTGCTTTCCAAGCAGACGAAGACTCTCCCCGCCGAGCCCGTCATCTGGGTCCAGACTACGTGGGAGGGCGGCATACGCCCGACGAAGGTCGCCCCCTATACCAAGGGCATGCTCGACACCTTCCAGCACAACGTCATAAGCTGCCTCATCCTCGCCGCGAGCAAGGAAAAGGGCGAATTCGAGGTCAACGTCGGCGACCATATGCTCTACGCTCTCGCCCCGCTGCCCTACGTGACCGGCCTTCTCCCGCTCCTGCTCAACAACGAGATAGACATTGAGTTCCTGCCGCCCGTCAAGGAGGCGGCCAGCATGAGCTTCAAGGAGCGCAACGTGCTCGGCTTCAAGCTCGGCATGAAAAAGGGCATCGAGTATTTCTTCGGGCTCGGCAGCGTCCTTTACTACGTCAGCCAGAGCCTCGTCTCCCTGACGGGGAGCGGTTCGAAAAAGAGCGTGGGCGAGAAGCTCAAGGCCATATCCCCGCGCATGGCGCTGCGCCTGCTGGCGGCCAAGCGCCGCTGCCGGAAGGAGCACCGCGACCTGCTGCCGAAGGACCTTTTCAATCTGCGCTGCTTCATGTGCGCCGGGACGGACAACCGCTCCTACAAGGCGGATCTGGAGCGCATGTGGGGCATCCGCCCGATAGAGCTCTTCGCCGGCACGGAGCCGACCTGCATCGGCTGCGAGACATGGTCGCGCGAGGGCGTATACTTCTTCCCCGACGCCTGCTTTTATGAGTTTATCCCCGAAAACGAGATGAACCGCAGCCTCGAGGACCCGAACTACGAGCCGCGCACCGTCCTCTGGAACGAAGTGCAGGCCGGCGAGATATACGAGCTGGTGCTGACGGTCTTCAAGGGCGGCGCCTTCGCCCGCTACAGGGTCGGCGACGTCTTCCGCTGCACGGGCATAGGCAGCGCGCAGGAGGGCAACGAGATCCCCCGCTTCGAATACATAGACCGCGTCGCCGATACGATAGACATCGCCGGCTTCACGCGCATCACCGAAAACTCCATCAAGCAGGCCATAGAGCTCTCCCGCCTGCCCATCGAGGCATGGACGGCGAAAAAGGAGTTCACCGACGGCGACAGGCCCTACCTGCACCTCTACGTCGAGCTGCAGCGCGAGAGCCTGATAAACTCCGCCGTCAGCATACGCATCCTGCAGGAGCAGCTCGGCATCTATTTCCGCTACCTCGATCAGGACTACGAGGACCTCAAGAAGATCCTCGGCATAGACCCGCTGAAGATAACCATGATAAAGTGCGGCACCTTCGCCGCATACGAGAAGAAATACGGCTCTCCCATACGCAGGATGAATCCGGAGAGCTGCGACATAAACGATCTCGTGCAGTGTCATCTGTCGGATCGGGTGGAGAATGGAGGCGCGCCGGGTGACTGGATATAACTGGGTTTCCGTTGTCTCGCTTTTCTGCTACCTGTATCTCCTGCTTACCTTCGCGGTAAACGGCAAGAGCGAGAAGGTCTTCTCCAAATTCATGCTGCTGATGGCCGTGATGATCGTCTGGGTCGGCGGCTCCGTCGCCATGCGCGCGGAGCTCTGGCCGTCGGTCAATTTCTGGCACCATGTCTCCGTCGGAGGCATGATGCTGGCGGCGGCCGTCTACTTCCTCTTCATCGTCGACTTCCTTGAGGACAGGCACTCCAGGAACACGTGGGTGTGGTTCGTCATTCTGGCGGCGCTGTTCGTCTTCGACTGCGTGACCTGCTTCTTCATCCCCGAGCCCGTCGTCACCTACGCCGGCGGCGCGGCGATCTTCACCTACACCTACACCTGGCGCTTCTATCTGCTCGTCGGCATCATCCTCGTATGCATCGCGCACATGATAGTCGTCGTCGTCCGCCACTGCCGCGGCAACCGCATCGCGTTCAGGCAGCTGCGCCCCGTCCTCATCGGCATAGCGATACTGCTCGCCGGGCACCTGCTTGCCTCCCTGCCGCAGTTTTCCGGCATCCCTCTGGACATAATCTCCGGCGTCTTCAACGCCGTGTTCGTATTCTACGCGCTCTATAAAAAGCACCTGTTCAAGATGTCGCTGCTCTTCTCGCGCGCGAACTGCGTCGTGCTCGCGCTCATAGTCGGGCTCGTGCTGGGGCTGCGCTTCTTCCGCCCGATGCAGCAGTGGCTGGAGGCCTCGTTCGGCACGCCGCACGTCGGCGCGGCGATCTGCGTCTCGATCGTGCTCGTGCTCGTCGTCATCGGTCTCGCCGTCATCTTCTCGCTCATATTCCGCGCCGTCTTCGTCAGCCGCGAGAACAGGCGCGCCGAGCGTCTCGCCCGCTTCGGGGACGACGTCATGCACATGCTCTCAAACGACGAGATACTGCAGGACCTCACCAACACCGTCCGCGATATGACCCGCATCGAGAGCCTGATGGTCTTCCTCAGGCAGTCCGACGGGGACTACCGCGTCGAGCATACGTCCAACCCGCTCGACGAGAAGAACTTCTATATCCGCGCGGACCATCCGATCGTGACCTGGTTCACGCATCACGACGAATGCCTCAATATGCGCGATTTCTCCCGCTCGACCTCTTACCGCAGCCTTTGGGACGGCGAGAAGAAGATGCTCGCCGAGCTGGGCGCGGAGGAATTCGTCCCCATGCTCTCCGGCGGCGACCTCGTCGGCATGCTGCTCATCCCCGGCAAGAAGGACGGCGCCCCCTGGTCTGTCTCGACGCTGGAGACGGTGCACGAGGCGGCGGCGAAATGCGCCGGTCCCGTCAGGGACGCGGTCGTCTACGAGCGCAGCATCGAGGAGGCGCGCAAGGACAAGCTCACGGGGCTGATAAACCGCAAATACTTCTTCGAGGTGCTCGACCGCGAGTTCGAGCAGTATAAGGACACGATGCTTTCGCTGTGCCTTTTCAACCTCGACGACTTCAAGGCCTACAACCAGGTCTACGGCGTGCAGGAGGGCGATCTCGCGCTCCAGCGCGTGGCGGGCCTGCTCTCCTCGTCGGTCAACGACGTCTGCACCGCCGCCCGCATAGGCGGCAAGGAATTCGCGCTCATCCTCCCCGGCTACGACATCCATTTCGCCAAGCTCATAACGGAGAACATAGTCGAGGAGATAGGCCGCATCAACGACCGCACCGGCGGGCAGATAGCCAACTCCCTCAAGGTCAGCGCCGGCATCTGCGCCGCGCCCTATATGGCGACGAGCGCGCGCGAGCTTTTCCAGAACGCGGAGACGGCCGTATACAACGTCAAGCGCTCGGGCAAGAACGCCGTGCAGATCTATTCCTCCAATATCTACTACCAGACCGAGCGGCAGTATAAATTCTCCGGCGGGTACAGGGAAAACGCCAGCACCATATACGCCCTCACCGCCGCCATCGACGCCAAGGACCACTACACCTTCCGCCATTCGCAGAACGTCGCCTACTACTGCGAGGAGCTCGGCAAGGCGGCCGGCCTCTCCGGCGACCTCATCGAGATACTCAAGGAGGCCGCCTCCCTGCACGACATTGGCAAGATAGGCATACGCGAGGACATCCTCAACAAGCCCGACGCCCTCACGCCGGATGAGTACGCCATAATGAAGAGCCACGTCGAAAACGCCGTCAACATCATCCGGCATCTGCCTTCGCTGGACTACGTCATCCCGACCATACTCTCCCACCACGAGCGCTACGACGGACGCGGCTATCCGCAGCGACTGAAGGGCGAGGAGATACCCATAATGGGCCGCATCCTCTGCATAGCCGACTCCTTCGACGCGATGACCTCCGAGCGCAACTACAAAAAGCCGCTCGGGCTCGACGCCGCGATAAAGAATCTGCAGGACGAGGCGGGCGGCCAGTTCGACCCGAAGCTCGTGCTGATATTCGTCGACGAGATACGCCGCGGGCGGATAAAGGTCCTCGGCAACGCGGACGCGGCCCCGCCGCTCCCGTCCCCGGCCTTCAGCTCCCCGACGGGCGAGGTGACCAAGGACGCCCCCGCTCCCGCCGGCGCCGCCCCCGCCCCCGTTACCTGACGCGCCGCGCGCGTCAGAGCGACGCGTCCCGCTTCGCGGGGCGAGCCATGACGCAGGCCGGATCGCCCTCCTCTGATTCATCCTAATGTTAATAGGATTAATGGCTTGCAAAAACCGTCGGTTTCGGGTATAGTAGACCTAACAGCGCCGCCATGCGGGAGCCGCATGGCGGTTTTTTCCTGCGCTTACGGCGCGCATCACGCCCGACGTCCGGGCACGCAGGGAGGCCGTACGATTGACCGTCACAGTCGTCGCCGACGTTCTCGGCAAGGAGAACAACGGAACAACCATCGCCTGCCTCAATCTCATCCGCTATCTGCGCAGCCAGGGGGACACCGTCCGCATCCTGTGCGCGGACGAGGACAAGAGAGGTCAGGAGGGCGCTTACATCGCGCCGACGCTGGATCTGGGCTTCGCGCTCAACAAGGTCCTCGAAAAAAATGAGGTCGTCGTCGCGCGAAACGATCCCGCCGTCGTCGCCGCCGCCCTTGAGGGGACGGACGAATGCCACGTGATGACTCCGTTTTTCCTCGGCCACGCCGCCGTCATAGAGTGCAGAAGGCGCGGCATCCCCGTCACGGCGGGCTTCCACTGCCAGGCCGAGAACTTCACGAGCCATATCTTCATGCTCAATTCGGGCTTTGCCAACAGGGAGTTCTACAACTTCGTCTGGGCCCATTTTTACAGATACGTCGACCTCATCCACTACCCCTCGCAGTTCATTCGAGACACCTTCGAGCAGTCCATCGGCTGCCGCACGCCGGGCGTCGTCGTCTCCAACGGCGTGGGCGACATATACAGGCGCCGCCCCTCCGAGAAGCCGGAATGGCTGAAGGACAAGTACGTCATCCTCTTCACTGGCCGCCTTTCCCGCGAGAAATCCCATATGGTCCTCGTCAAGGCCGTCAAATACAGCAGGTACAGGGACAGGATACAGCTCATGTTCGCCGGCTGCGGGCCGCGGGAGGGGCAGATAATGCGCTGCGTGCGCCGCTGCGGGATAACCCCGCCCCTCATCAAGTTCTATTCGCGCGAGGAGCTCGTCGACCTCATCAACTATTCAGACCTCTACTGCCACCCCGCCGAGATCGAGATCGAGGCGATAAGCTGCCTCGAGGCCATCTCCTGCGGGCTCGTGCCCGTCATATCCGACTCTCCGCGCTCGGCCACGAAGGCCTTCGCGCTCGACGAAAACAATCTCTTTTCCTGCAACGACCCGCGCGATCTGGCGCGGAAGATAGATTTCTGGATAGAGCACCCGGAGCTCAAGGCGGAGTATTCCCGCCGCTACGAGGGCTTCACGAAGCAGTTCGACCAGACCGAGTGCATGAGGAAAACGAGACAGATCCTTGTTGACGCATATGAAAAAGCAAACGAAAACGATCTGGTATTCCGACCCGCTTAACGACGATTTCGCGGGAACGAACATCGATACGCGCACTATCCCCGCAGACTACCGCTTCGTCGACGACCGCCCGCTTTATAAGCTGGCCGCCGCGATCGTCTACGAGGGGATAGTCCGGCCGCTGGTGACGGCGTTTATCAGGCTGCGATACCGCCAGCGCTTCGTCGGCCGCGAAAAGCTCCGCTCCCGCGAGGGCGGCGCTTTCATATTCGCCAATCATACCATGACCGCCGGCGACGCGTTTATCCCCAACATGCTCGATTTCCGGCGCAAGAACTATATCGTCGCGGGCCCCGACGCCGTCTCGATAAAGGGCATAGGGCTGCTCGTCAAGATGCTCGGCGCGATCCCGCTCGCCTCGACGACGTCGGGCATGGCCGCCTTCATGGCGGCGATAGAGCGCCGCTTCCGCGAGGGCGCGACCGTCACGATATACCCCGAGGCGCACATCTGGCCCTACTATACGGGCATAAGGCCGTTTCGCCCGACCTCCTTCCGCTACCCGGCGAGGCTCGGCGCGCCGGTCTACGCGCTGACCAACGTCTTCCGCGAAAAGCGCTTTTCCCGCATCCCGCGCGTCGTGAGCTACGTCGACGGGCCGTTCTTCCCCGATCCGGAGCTGCCGGAGCGGCAGGCGGCGCAGGACCTGCGCGACCGCGTATATGCGCAGATGCTCGAGCGGGCGAAGCTCTCGGACTACGAATATATAAGATACCGCCCCATTGAGGAAAAGACCTGATAAAACGCGGCCGCCGCACTCATTTCGAGTGCGGCGGCCTTTTCATTTCTCAACGTGCCCGTCGTCCGTCAGTCCGTCGGTGTGCCCTTCCATGCGGCGGATCTGTACGAAATGCAGTCAGACCTTCAGCCTGAGTATATACATCCCATCATGCCACGTATCCATATAGATGTAGCCGCGGTCGTCGACGACGCAGTCCTCGGTCGTGGCGATCATCGGGCCGGGGACGGGGACCTTGAACAGCAGCTTTTCGGGGTTGGGCGGGATGAAATACGCGAGCTCCTTGACGTAGTACGGGTCGGAGACGTCGTAGACGCGCATGCCCGCATGGAAATAGCAGCAGTAGACCCTGTTAGGATCGTCCTGCAGCCACGGCTTGCCCATGGGCTCATGGACGTTGTGCGGCCCGAAGGGGCCGGCGCAGCCTATACCGCAGTCGTTGAAATTCGGCCACGGGAAGTCAGCCGGAACCTCCGGGTACGGGAACTCGGCTATGAGCGTCGGGTCGGCCGGGTCGGAGACGTCTATCATGTGCAGGTTGTTCATCGGCTGCGCGCCGGAGCGCTTTCCGGCGGCGGCTATCTTCTCCTTCGTGAAGAAGGGGAAGCGCTCGCCCTCGTTGGTGAGGACGGCGAGGCCGCGCCCCGTCAGCGGGAGGAAGGTATGGCAGCGCGCGCCGCAGAGCTTGCCCGTGAAGGGCGGCTGGACCTTGAGCTGCGAGATGAGCTTCGGGCGGGTCGGATCGGATATGTCGAGGATCACCCCGCCGCCGCCGAAATAGCCCATATAGAGTTTGTTCGGGTCGGAGGGGTCGAGCGTGCAGGCGTGGCACATGGCCCAGTCCT
>JAEFAK010000219.1 GCA_016287555.1 Oscillospiraceae bacterium | reverse complement strand
GCCTGGGGGATCACGAACTCATTTCCGGAGGGAACACCGGGACAGTTCCCGGTTCATACACCTGACAAGATAGTTGTTAAGGATATTGAACACTGGCAGGATTATGTACATGGTCCGAACCTTGATTTTCCTGAAGAGGAGTGGATGGGACTCAAAGCCAATATGTATGATCCGATAGACGGAACCAAGACATATAAGGCTACATTCATTGCACCGGGATTATTCGAGCAATCACATCATTTATGCGAGATCCAGAACGCACTCATCTATTATATGGAGTATCCGGATGAGATGCATGATTTGATCAAATATCTTACAGATTGGGAACTTAAACTTGCTGAGACAATTTGCCAGTACCTTAAGCCTGATGCTATATTCCACCACGATGACTGGGGAGGAGAGAGAAGTACTTTCATGAGCGTTCCGATGTTTGAGGACTTTTTCATAGAGCCCTACAAGCAGATCTACGGATACTATCACGATCACGGCGTAGAGCTCATCATCCACCACTCCGACAGCTACGCCGCGACGCTCGTCCCCTATATGATAGAGATGGGCATAGACATCTGGCAGGGCGTCCTCAACACCAACGACGTCCCCGCGCTCGTCAAAAAGTACGGCGGGCAGATCAGCTTCATGGGCGGCATCAACAACGGCATAGTCGACGTCCCCGGCTGGAAGCCCGACGAGGTCCGCGCTTACGTCGAGCAGATGTGCAGGGACTGCGGCCCGCTCTATTTCATCCCCGGCATGACCGCGGGCGGCCCGGGCAGCAGCTTCGGCGTATACGACACCGTCACCGCCGAGATAAACCGCATGAGCGACATCATGTTCAACCGCGAGTAATTAAATCGACATACAGCTTTTGACGAAAGAAGGTTCACCATGGAATTCAAACTCAGCCCCAAGGAAAACTATCTGAGATACCTCAGCGGCGAAGTCCCCGAGTACATCCCCTCCATGCTCGACGGGCACGGCGGCCGCGTGGCCGAGGATCTGCTCACGCCGCAGGCCTGCCCCAACGGCCCCATAGTCACGACCCTCGGCGTCAAGTACGTCGGCAGCGCCGACCTTAATAACGGCGCGATGCCCGCCCCCGGCGAGTACGTCATCACGGACATTCTCAAATGGCGCGATCAGCTCAAGATCCCCGATTTCTCCGATTTCGATTTCGAGGACTACTACGCCAAGAAGACCAAGGGCGTCGACCTTGAGCACAAGTACATCACGTTTTCCAACGGCGACTACTTCCTGACTCTCGTCTCCCTCATGGGCTTCGAGGACGCCATGCTCGCCCTCTATGAGGAGCCGGAGGAGGTCAAGGCTCTGCTCGAGTACATTTCCGAGTTCTATCTGCTCGTTCAGAAGATGCAGACCAAGTACGTCCATCCCGACGGACTCATGCTCATGGACGACGACGCGGCCTACCGCGCCCCTTTCTTCAGCGTCGACATGTACCACGAGTTCTTCAAGCCCTTCCATAAGAAGCACTGCGATCTCGCGCTTGAAAACGGCATGTTCATCGAGCGCCACGACTGCGGCAAGTGCGAGCAGTTCATTCCCGACTGGGTCGAGATGGGCATCTCTAACTGGAACCCCGCCCAGACGACGAACGATCTCGTCGGCATCAAGAAGACCTGGGGCCGCAAGCTCGGCATCGCCGGCGGCTGGGACAACGTCAAGTGGGGTCAGGTCTATGACGAGGAAGAGCTCCGCGCAGGCATGGAGGAATACGTCGCGACCTTTGCCCCCGGCGGCGGCTTCTCCTTCTCCGTCATGGGCGCCATGGGCGACGATCCCAAGGTCAAGAAACGCACCCAGTTCATCCACGACTTCTATTTCGACTACGTACAGCCCTATTACAAGACTCACGGCGCCTGATAAAGGCCCGATCAATGGCGGAATGCCCTGCGGCATTCCGCCATGCCGTATCGAGGCGCATTATTACCGCAAAGAATCAAAAGAAAGGACGTGACAGCTTTTGAACTGGCACGAATACGTCAACAAGACAGGCAAACTGCCCGAATGGCCCTATGAGGTCAATTACGGGAAGGAGAACGTCGTCGAGACGGACGTTCTCGTCGTAGGAGGCGGCGTTGCGGGCTGCCGCGCGGCGATAAGCGCGGCGCAGCACGGCGTTACCGTCGCGGTGGCCGACCGCGGCTTCGTCAAGCACAGCGGCCAGGGCGGCGCGGGCGTCGACCACTGGCACGGCGCTGTCCGCAATCCGTGCAGCAAGGTAACTCCCGAAATGTACTCCGAGGTCGCGATGCAGGTCTCCGGCGGCTATACCAACGGCGCCGCCCGCTACATCATCGGCATGGAGGGCTGGGATACTCTCCTCGAGCTTGAGCAGATGGGCGTCCAGATCCGCGACGAGGAGGACGAATTCAAGGATACGATGTGGCGCGACGAGGAGACAAAGCTCCTCTTTGCCTACGACGTCGACAACAAGCACTGTCTGCGCATATACGGCAACAACGTCAAGCCCGTCGTCAGCCGCGAGATGCGCTCCATGGGCGTCAAGGTATATGAGCGCATCTGCGTCACTTCCCTGCTGACGGAAAACGGCGTCAAGGGTACCCGCGTCATCGGCGCGACCGGCGTCAACGACAGGACGGGCGAATTCTACATATTCAAGGCCAAGGCCGTCGTCATAGCGACCGGCGGCGGAAGCAGGCT
>JAEFAK010000020.1 GCA_016287555.1 Oscillospiraceae bacterium | reverse complement strand
CAGAGTCCTTCACGCCTATATCCCCGAAATACCCGGCAAAGAGCGCAGAAAAACCCGCCCGGGCGCGGAAGGCCTTCTCGGCGTCGAGGGGATGGACAGGCAGACCGTCCTGAAGGCTCTGCGCGACTGCGGGGCGGACCTTGGCGAAGGCCATCGCGCTCCGGAAGCAAGGCCCGTTACAAAGGCCGAGCTTTATGAGCTCGGTCTTATCGGAGGAAAAGGAAGCGCGGAGGCTCGCTGCAGACTCAAAAAGCTGCTCGGCCTGCCCGGCAGGCTCAGCTCCAACGCTCTGCTTGCAGTACTGAACGCAGTTTACACGCGGGAAGAAATAATCTCCTTCGCAGGGCAGGCCGCGCGGGAGCGCTGATTTGCATTTATTTACATAATGTGATATAATCACGGCAGATAAAAAACGGAGGTATTAGTTATGAGATGCCCGTTTTGCAGTTACAGTGAGAGCAAGGTCATAGATTCCCGTCCTGCTGAGGAGGGGTCGACGATCAGAAGGCGCCGCGAGTGCCTTTCCTGCGGAAAGCGCTTTACGACCTATGAGATCATGGAGCGTCTGCCTCTTCTCGTAGTCAAGAAGGACGGCCGCCGTCAGAGCTTTGACCGCGTAAAGCTTCTTAACGGCATGGTTCGCGCCTGTGAAAAGCGTCCTGTTCCCATGGCAGAGCTTGAGGCGATAGTCGACGATATCGAGCAGGAACTGCAGAACTCGCTCGAGAGGGAAGTTTCGTCGGTCAAAATAGGCGAAATGGTCATGGACAGGCTCAAGAATCTCGACGAGGTCGCGTATGTCCGCTTTGCGTCGGTATACAGGCAGTTCAAGGATATCAATACGTTCATGGACGAGCTCAATAAGCTCCTCAGCTCCAAGGAATGATAGAGGCTTGACCGGAAAAGCCTTTGACGAATATGGTAAGTAACTTTTCGGAGTTTTGCGGCGAGGTCGTTCGCTGCGGATTTTCGATGGGCGGCGGCAGCGCGAAGGGCATATACTCCATAGTGCCCTATACGTGGGAACAGCAGGATCTCCTAGATACTCCCGTCAAATGGCACACGGGCGACCCTGAAACGGACCCATGGGAATGGCGTATGCGCGTTCTTGAAGAGAGACGGGATATCGCCTATTCGAAAGTCTTTTTCAACGTGAGCGGGTTTATATCCGCCGAATGGTATCCGCGCTTTCTCGCCGTCAGGCGCAGAGGCGAGACATTTGACGAGGCTTTCGGGCGCGGGGCAGTCTCACGCATGGCGAAAAGAGCTTACGACGTCATCCGCGAAATAGATTCTCTGGCGTTCCATGAGATCAAATCCCTCGCATTTATAATCCGGGAAGAGAATTCGCAGTTCGAGCAGGCTTTGACCGAACTGCAGATGAAGATGTTCATCACTATCGACGGCCGCGCGCAGAAGGTCAACAAATACGGCATACCCTACGGCTGGTCGAGCACGTCTTTTTCGACGGTCGAAAGCTTTTGGGACAGACGCGGCGTACCGCTCGAAGAAATGGATCCGGAAAAAAGCTATGAGCTTATTTACCGGCGCGTACTGGAACTCAATCCAGAAGCCGAAAAATCAAGGATAGAAAGATTTATAAGAGGATAATAAAACATCCGTTTCCGCATTGTTCGGAAACGGATGTTATTCTTTTTTCCGCCCGGATCAGATCTCCATGGCGCTGCAGGTAGAGTCGATGAAGCCGACTTTTATCCCGCAATTGAATTCTCTTACGAGAAGCTCGGCAAGCTCGTCGCGGGCCTTGAGGACGTCGTCCTTATTGACGCTTGAGAAACCGTCTATGGGGAAGAAGACGTGGTTTGTTTCCTCGGTGATCTTTCCGTCGTCGCTCTGACGCCATATCCAGCGGCGAGTTTTGACAGTGTGTCCGCTGACGTAGACAAGTTCGCCTTCCGGCATGATCTCGAGCTCGGTCTCGCCCATGGGAAGGAAATGATCATCCGGAGTCGAAAAACGGATCTCAATATCGCCCTCGGCCTTATCTATGTCGTGAGCCCCCATGGGAAGCTGATAACGGAGGGAGAAAGCGTTTCCAAGGTCGACGACTGAGTTGATGTGCGGAAGAACTCCGCCCTTCTGAACGCGCTTTGTAAGCGCTTCGATGGAGCACATGAACTTGTTGGGGTTCATGCCGAGCGTCTGAAACGCGTCTCTGCACGCCTTGATGTTGGGAAGCTCTCGCACGTTGTCATCCTTATGCGACTCGGCGAACTTCGCGGCCTCCGCGTCGAGCATCTTCGTGATCGCTTCGTTAACGGAGCGGTTGTCAAAGCCCGTTGCCGCCACTACGCCGACGCAGTAGTCGGGCAGCTTTTCAAATACGTCTTTTGCGACGATGAACTGTTTCATTGCTGATTCTCCTGACTTCAGAGATTAGTAATTCTCCGCTCTGACCTCAAAGTAGCTCTGCGGATGCGCACAGGTCGGGCAGACCTCGGGAGCCTTCGTTCCGATGACGATGTGGCCGCAGTTCCTGCACTCCCAGACCTTTATCTCGCTCTTTTCGAAGACCTGTTTTGTCTCGACGTTCTTGAGCAGGGCGCGATAACGCTCCTCGTGGCGCTTTTCTATGGCGCCGACGAGACGGAACTTTTCGGCTAGCTCGGGGAAGCCTTCCTTCTCGGCTGTCTTGGCAAAGCCCTCATACATATCTGTCCATTCAAAGTTCTCGCCGTCGGCAGCCGCTCCGAGGTTGGCGGCGGTATCGCCGATGCCATCAAGCTCCTTGAACCACATCTTTGCATGTTCTTTCTCGTTCTCGGCGGTCGCGAGGAAGATGGCGGAGATCTGCTCAAAGCCTTCTTTCTTTGCCGCGCTGGCAAAATAGGTGTACTTGTTCCTGGCTTGGGATTCGCCCGCAAATGCGGCCTCGAGATTCTTCTCGGTCTGAGTTCCTGCGTATTTGTTTGCCATTTTTAGTAACCTCTTTTCAACAAATTTCTTATTTTTCCATGCCGCAGGGCCATGAGCTCTCAGCGGCGAGTCTTTCCGTTTTAACGGCGTTGTAGAAGCCGTAGCCTCCCGCAAGATTGCGGCATTTGAAGCCGTACTGCGAGAGCATGCGGCAGGCGATATAGCTTCTCAGACCGCTCTGGCAGTTTATGTATACGGGCTTGCTCGCATCAAGCTCGCCGCGCCTGTCGCGGAGCTCGTCGAGCTGGATGTTGATAAAACCGTCGATGTGTCCTTTCTCGTACTCGGCGGGAGTGCGCGCGTCGAGAAGAGTCACGCTTCCGTCTCTCGGCAGCGCATCTATATCCTCGACATGGAACTGGGTGAATTTTCCGGTCGCGACATTTTCGGCAATGAGGCCGATGACGTTGACCGGATCCTTTGCGGAGGAATAGGGCGGGGCATAAGCAAGCTCAAGATCCTTCAGATCGATTATGCTCGCTCCAAGCTTTATCGAAGCCGCTATGACGTCTATGCGCTTGTCGACGCCTTCGTATCCGACGATCTGCGCGCCGAGGATCCTGTTTGTGCCTCTCTCGAATATAGCCTTTATCCACATGTTTCTCGCGCCCGGATAATATGAGGCGTGAGAGCCGGAGGAAATGATTATAGCCTCGCTGTCAAAGCCGAGCGTCTCGGCGTATTCCTGCGTAAGTCCGACGGAGGCCGCCGTCATGTCGAATATCTTGATGACGGAGGCACCCATTGAGCCGCCGTAGGTGCTCGAACCGCCGCATGCGTTGTCGGCGGCGATGCGGCCCTGCTTGTTGGCGGGCCCTGCGAGAGAAATGAGCGCCTTGTTTCCGGCGATCAGATATCTGACCTCCACCGCGTCGCCGACGGCGTAAACGTCCTTTGCCGAGGTCTCCATACGGTCGTTTACGAGGATGCTCCCTCTGGAGCCAAGCGCGAGGCCTGCCTTCTTGGCGAGCTCGGTATCGGGGGTAACTCCGAGGGCGAGGATAAGCATGTCGGCATTCAGATCGGGCTTTCCGGAAAAATGCAGAGCTATCTTTTCGCCTTCCGCAGCTATGCCGGACGCGCCTGTGCCGAGCACGAGATCGACGCCGTTTTTCCGGAAGCAAGCATGTATCATGGAAGCCATATCGCCGTCGAATGTTTTGAGAAGATGCGGAGCGAGCTCGACGACGGTCGTTTTTATCCCTGCTTCGGTAAGATTTTCAGCCATCTCAAGGCCTATAAAGCCTCCTCCGAGAACTATCGCGCTCGCGGGCTTTTTGCTTTCGATGAATTCACGTATGGCAAAGGAATCCTCGACGGTGCGCAGAGTGAATATCCTGTCGCTCGCAGGGACCTCAAAGGGCGGGAGCGAAGCCTTCGCGCCCGGGGAGAGAATGAGCTTGTCGTAGCTGTCCTCGAAGACTCGACCGCCTTTTATGTCCCTTACGGTAACGGTCTTTTTTGCCGTGTCGATGGCGGTCACTTCATGCAGGACCTTTATATCGATATCAAAGCGCGTCTTGAAGCTCTCCGGCGTTTTGAGCGTGAGCTCGGATTTGTCCGTTATAACTCCGCCGACATAGTAGGGAAGACCGCAGTTGGCGTAGGACACGAATCCGCTTCGCTCATAGACGGTTATCTCCGCCTTCTCGTCGAGCCTGCGCAGTCTGGCCGCAGCCGAGGCTCCTCCGGCGACGCCGCCGATAATGATTACCTTCATACTGGAAACTCCTTTCGGATCAATGGATTCTGACGTTATAGCCCTGAAGAGCGAGCACGGCGCGAAGCCTTTCCATTTTCGCGTCGCTCGGCGGTTCCGCGACAAACACCTTTTCGTTTTTAAGTAGCCGGTCGTATTTGGATACGCCGAGCGTGTGGTAGGGAAGAAGCTGGATAAGCTCGACGGCGCCGCGGATCTCATCGAGGAAAGCTCCTGTCTTTTCCATGTTTTCAATCGTGTCGTTGAAAAGAGGTATGGTCGGGATGCGGATCTGGAGCCTGCCGCCGCTGCGGCCTATCTTCAGGCAGTTTTCGAGTATCAGCTCGTTTGGAACACCTATGACCTGCTTATGCAGAGCGCTGTCCATGCATTTAAGATCGTACAGGAAAAGGTCGGTATAAGGAAGGACTCTCTCGATGACCTCCCATTTGACGAAGCCCGTCGTATCGACGGCAGTATGTATACCCGCTTCCTTGCAGCGCCGCAGCAGCTCAAAGGTAAAGTCCGGCTGGGACAGACACTCGCCGCCGGATATCGTCACACCTCCGCCGGAGGTGTCGAAGAAAGGCTTGTCCCGAAGCAGCCTGTGCATGACCTCGTCTATGCTCTTGTCGTCGCCGCACATATAGAGTGCCTCGGCCTTGCAGGCGCCGGCGCACTTCCCGCATTCGTCGCACGCCGTTTTATCGACCCTGGGATAACGTATCGGAGCGCCTGCAGCGTCCGTTTCCACGTCCCCCGGCGTGATGCACCCATTCGGGCACACGGAGAGGCATTTGCCGCATTTGTCCAGACCGAGGCAGCGTATCTTCATCCAGTTGAGCTCTGTCTTGAATTCCTGCGACTCGGGGCTGTGGCACCACGGACAGCGAAGCGGGCAGCCCTTCAAAAAGACTGTCGTTCTTATCCCGGGCCCGTCGTGGACGGAAAAGCCCTGTATATCGTAAGTTTTTCCGGTCAGTTCAGTCACAGTTGATATCTCCGGTCTTTTTTCTTCTATAATACAAAAATAAATAAGCTTTTTCAATAACCTGTATTGCACAATTAAACATCTATGAGTTATAATTAATTGTTAAAATAGGATTTCCATAAGGAGGAGCAGCTATGTTTCAGTTCGTTCCCATGTCCGACAGGATCAAGGCCATCCGCGCCAAACGCGACGCCTTTGAATCGGGACAGTACCTCACGATAAATACCGAGCGCACCAAGATCTACACCGACTACTACAAGGTCCACGAGAACGAGTACCCCATGCTCAAGAGAGCCAACGCTCTCTATGCCTGGGCGGAGACGCGCGAGATAAAGGTCTTCGACGACGACATCTTCGTCGGCGTGCCCGGACCGGACCAGCGCTGCCTGAGCCCCTATGTCGAATGGGACTGCAAATGGATCCCCAGCGTCGTCGATGACGAAGAGACCTTTAAGGAGGCCTGGCAGACTGAGGGCTCTATCTTTATGAGCGACGAGCAGCGCGACGTCCTTCGAGATGCTTATGACTACTGGAAGGACAGGACTCTTACCAAAATGGTGACCGGCGCCCTGACGGAGGACTTTTGGGAGGCTGCAGGAAACGGCTGCATCCTCAATATGACGAAGACCGGCGCCATGAACGTCGGCGTCTCCGGCATAGCCCAGGGCCACTACATAGCCAACTTCAACAAGGTCGTGAACGTCGGCTTCGGCGAAGTGCGCAGCCAGATTCTCGAAAAGCTCGAGGCAATGAAGGGCAAAGTGTTCGGCGACAGCGCGAAGAAGCATATTTTCTATTATGCAATCCTCCGCGTATGCGACGCGGCGATCCTCCTTTCCAGAAGATACGCCGAGGCCTGCCGTGCCAAGGCGCAGGACGCCATTGGCGAGCGCAGGGAAGAGCTTCTGCGCATGGCCGACTCTCTTGATTGGATAATGGATAAGCCCGCAAGAACGTTCTGGGAGGGCCTGCAGGCCATCATCCTCTATCAGCTCCTGCTCTCGACCGACGCACAGCAGCACGGTCAGTCGATCGGGCGCGTCGACCAGTACGTCGGTCATCTTCTCGAGGCGGAGCTTCGCGATGGAAAGATATCCGACGAGCAGGCTCAGGAATACTCCGACGCGTTCATCCTCCGCATCAGCGATATCATCGTTCTCCCGTCTTTCGCCAGCAACAGCAAGGTCATCGACCTGAAGGCGAGGGGAAGAAACCTCTATAATTCGATCTATAACGGTCTGACTCCGACGGCCGGTATAGCTCTGACTCTCGGCGGTATGAAGCCGGACGGCACCGACGGCTCCAACGAAGCCACTCGCAAGCTTCTTCAGACTTACGGCAGGATGGGATTTCCCGATCCGACCGTTGCCCTGCGCATATGCAAGACGACCCCGGACGACGTGTGGCGCCTCGGCATAGAGTCCAGCAAGCGCTGCGGCGGTATCCCTCAGTTCCAGAACGACGATCTCATCGTTCCGATGATGCAGTCGCTCGGTTTCTCCATTGAGGAAGCGCGCGATTACAGCATCGTCGGCTGCGTCGAGCCCGCCGGCACTGGCAACGAATGGCCCGCCTGCGGCATGACGGGGCGCGAATCTATCTGGAACATGGTCCAGCTTATCCCCATGACGATAAACGGCGGCCTCAACAAGCGCTCCGGCAAGACGGGCCTGCCCTGCAAAAAGCTCTATGAGTATGAGAGCTTTGATGAATTCAAGGCTGCGTTCGAGGCTCAGATGCGCAACGCGCTCGACTGGACGGTTTCTTATTCCAACACGTTCGAACTCGTTTATTCGCATTACTTCCCGTGCGTCGTCGCATCCTCAATGATGGAGGGCTGCCTCGAATCCGGCAAGGACGTCACCGAAGGCGGCGCGAAGCACAACCGCTGCGGTCTGACCGCGATAGGCACGGCTAACGTCGGCGACAGCCTTATGACGATCAAGAAGCTCTGCTTCGACGATAAGACCGTTTCCCTCCGCGAGCTCTATGACGCTCTTGACGCGAACTGGGAGGGCTACGAGGACCTTCGTCAGACGATCATCAACGCAGTGCCTCACTACGGCAACGATATAGACGAGGTGGACGATCTCGCCTCCTGGGCGCTCGGAAGATTTGCCGAGATAATGAGCGAGGAGGAGGGCCCGCGCGGCCGTTACTCCGGCGGTACGTTCACCATGACCGCTCATATCTACTCCGGAGCCACGACGCCCGCGACCCCGGACGGACGAAAGGCCGGCGAGCCTCTTGCCGACGCGATAAGCTCGCGGCAGGGTCTTGATAAGAACGGTCCGACGGCCTACATCCGAAGCGCCGCGAAGCTGCCTCAAAGCAAGCTCACTAACGGCGACCAGCTCAATATCCGCTTCTCGCCAAAGAGCGTCGAGGGCGACGAGGGCGCCATGAAGCTCCGCTATCTCATTTCCACGTATTTCATGCTCGGCGGTATGCAGGTGCAGTTCAACGTCGTCTCCTCGACACAGCTTCACGAAGCTCAGGAGAAGCCGGACGAATATCAGAATCTTGTCGTTAGGATAGCGGGATTCTCGACTTATTTCGTCTCCCTTGATAAGAAAACTCAGGACGACTTCATCCTGCGCACCGAACAGACTGTCTGACGCGGTTTGTTCTCAAATTATAAGAAATCATCCCGAAAGGAGCGCTCTTTATGCAGAATAAGAAGAGATGGTACAGGTATTTCAAGACCGAAGCCACAAGGGAAGAGATCGAAAAGACCGTCGCGGAGGGTTTTGACCACGTAAGGGACAGAAAGTCTCCCTTCTCCGGCGCTTACACTCCGCCCGATTCCGACGCATTTGTCGGCAGAGACTTCTATCTGCGCTGCGAGGAGCGCGACTACGGCTTCTCATTCAAGGACATAAACGAGGTCGTGCTCTCCGAGAAGGGCGAGCCCGACAAGACCTGCTACTGCAACGTTAAGACGCTCGACAATGAGGTATACTTCGTCAATTTCCTCGTTCCCGGATACGCCACCTCGCGTCAGATCACGCTCATAGCCGATACGAAGACCGGCTGCGGCACCGTCGTCGACGCGCACGTCGGAACGGAATATCAGGCCATCGACGTCGGCCGCGACTTCTACTTCGGCAGATTTGACGGAGACTATGGGGGCGGCGAACTGCACGGCTTTACCAATGAGCTCGTCGGCACGGCCATAGAGTGGAGCTACGGCCCCAATGTCATGGCCATAAAGCATATCTACAACAGCAACCTTTACTACACCTACGGCGCAATGACCGCTCAGGGCGCGTGGCTCGCTACAAACCCCGCGGACTATGTCAGGATCAGGGACAATCTGTTTCTCTTCAGCTTCGTTGAGGAGCGGCAGGGCGGCGTTCAGGCCATATTCCTCATCGATCTCGACAGAATGCACGACGTCGGCTGCTTCTACGGAGCAGGTCACGGTCATCTTTCCAGCTCCTGCGTCGGCGCCGTCGGCAAGAAGGCCGACATCCTCACCATTTTCTGATCGTTTTTTGTTAAGGAACAGGAAGGAGGCCCTTTTCATGGCGAATATGAAAAGATTCTACAGATACTTCAAGGTCGATACTACGAGAGAAGAGATAGAGAAGGTCGTTGCGGAGGGCTTCGATCCTGACAAGTACGCACATTCCAGAACGATGAAGGGCGTGTATTGCCCGCCGGATTCCGACGCTCTCGTGGGCAAAAGCTTATATCTCCGCTGCGAGCAGCGCGAATACGGTTTTTCGTTTCCGTCGATAAACGAGGTGGTTTTCTCCGAGCCGGGCGAGCCGGACAAGAAAAACTACGTCAACGTAAAGACTCTGGACAACGAGATATACTTCGTCAATTTCCTTGTCCCGGGCTATGCGACCTCGCGCCAGATAACGCTCATTGCCGATACGAAGACAGGCTGCGGCACCGTCGTCGACGCACACGTCGGGACGGAGTACACCAATATCGACGTCGGCCGCGATTTCTTCTTCGGAAGGTTTGACGGTGAATTCGAGGGAGGCGAGCTCCATGGATATACGACGGAGATGGTCGGCACGGCTATCGAGTGGAGCTACGGCCCCGACGCAATAACCGTCCAGAGACATATCTATAACAGCAATCTCTATTATACATACGGGAACGTGACCAAGAGCGGCGCCTGGATGGCGACGAACCCCGCGGACTATGTAAAGATAAGGGATAATATCTATCTGTTCAGCTTCGTCGAAGAGCGTCAGGGCGGCGTGCAGGCGACGTTCCTTATGGACCTCAATCAGATGCACGACGTCGGCTGCTTCTACAGCGCGGGGCACGAGCACCTTTCCAGCGCCTGCGTCGGCGCCATTGGCAAGAAGGCCGATCCTTTCATCATTTTCTGATCGGCCTTTTCCGTGATACCACACCTTAAAGGACAGTAATATTCCATGGCAAGACTCGCGGCAAAAAACAGGGTAGGGTCCGATCTTACAGAGGGCAATATCTTCATAACGCTCATAAAGTTTTCCATTCCGCTGCTTTTGGCAAATCTGATTCAGCAGGCGTACAACACCGTCGATCTCATCGTCATAGGCCGTTTCGCGGGAGCTGTAGGCACCGTCGGCACCTCTACCGGCGGCGAGATAGCAAACTTTCTCTCCATGCTCGGCATCGGCTTTGCTGCCGCAGGGCAGGTCTACGTCGCCCAGCTCGCCGGAGCAAAGGACGAGGAGAGGACCAAGCAGGCGATAGGCACGCTTATGACTATAATGCTCGCTGCCAGCGTTGTCCTCGGCGTCGTCTGCGCGAGCTTTACGGGCTGGTTCCTCAATGTGCTCAGGACTCCTGCGGAAGCGATGGGCGAGGCCCGAAACTATATGATCGTCACCTGCCTCGGCATACCCTTCGTTTACGGCTACAACGCAGTGACGAGCGTTCTTCGCGGCATGGGGGAGTCTAAGCGTCCGCTCCTCTTCGTTTCGATAGCCGCGATCAGCAATATCATCCTCGACGTCGTCTTTGTGGCGTGGTTCAAGATGGCCTCACTTGGTACGGCGCTCGCCACGGTCATCGCGCAGGCGTTTTCGTTCTTTGCTTCGGCCTTATACATGTACCGCCACAGGGATCAGATGGGGTTCGACTTCAAGCTCTCCAGTTTCAAGCTGCATAAAGAGCCGCTCAAGGTCATACTCAAGCTCGGCATCCCCAAGGCTCTGCAGTCGGGCCTTATCAACATATCAATGCTCTATTGCATCCGCCAGATCAACGCTTTCGGTCTCGCCGAATCGGCGACCAACAGCATAGGCAATAAGATACTGCGCCTGTCGAACCTCATAACGGTAAGCGTCGATACCGGCGCTGCGGCGATGATAGGGCAGAACCTCGGCGCGAGAAAGTACGACCGGGCGAAGAAGATAGTTTATAACGCGCTTATAGTGGCTCTCATCGTGGCCGGGGCGAACATAGCTGTCGGGCTGACGATGCCGCGGACGATATTCAAATTCTTTATTAACAAGGACATACAGCCCGAGGTCGTCGAGAGGGTACTCGACTACAGCGTCGATTTCATGCGCATAAACTGCTGGGCATTCTTCCTGTCCGCCTTTATGGGGCCGTACGGCGCCATGATAACGGGCGACGGAAACGCGAATCTCAGCTTCCTTATCGGCATCATAGACGGAGTTGTGCTGAGAATAGGCATAAGCGTCGTGCTCGCGCAGGTCTTCCATATGGGAGTGTACGGCTATTTCTACGGCAACGCGCTCGCGCGTATCGCTCCCGTCGTCATAGATATGGCGTATTTCTACTCGGGACACTGGCGAAGGCGCAAGCTTCTTACGGAACAGTGACTAAAAAACGGACCCCGCAGCATAAGTGCTGCGGGGTCCTCCGCTTTCTGAAGAGTATCAGTTGCCGACCATTACCACGGCCATATCCGCGACGATCCGGGGCTCGGCTTTGCTTTCGCGTACTTTTGCCCAGTATCCGACGGGCGGCTGATGGAGATTGCAGCCGTCCTTTATGAGCTGCTGCTTGAGGGCTGCGCCGTCGAGGTCGCGTAGCGCGACGCCGGCGTCGATAGCCATGGCTGCGGCCGTGCCGCCCGCCTGACCCATGCTCATGCTCGTGCCGATTATGCGCGTAGCGCATATGGCGTGGAAATCGGCAGAATAGCAGCGGCCGACGGCGAGAAGGTTGTCCACACCGACGGCGACGAGTGAACGATAGGGGATCTCGGCGTATTCCTTCGGATTCGTGCGTACTTCCCAGGTATCAAGGTCCGGCGTCACGAAGGGGTGGAGCATCCTGTCGTTGGCGTCCTGCATCGGGCGGCAGATCGCCGGCTCGATGGGAGCTTTTGCGTGGATGTGGCGTATTGCGGTCTGGACTCCGGGAGTCGGGACGTGCGTGTCGAACGGCTCGCAGAACTGGGCGATACCGTCGTCAAATTTCCTTGCGGCGGCAAGATCTTCGGACTTGAGTATGTATTCGCCGATGATCCTGCGGGAGTCGCGGACGCCGTTCATCGGCGCAAAATTCGAGAGCACGGCGTTTTCATAGCCGGGCACGTACTTTTTCAGGAACGCCACGAATTCGAGCACCTTGCTGTGCTGATCGACGATCTGCCGCGTAAGATCGACGACGTCGTCGCCGTGCGTATCGAAGGTATGCGTCGCGTCGAGCGAAACGTCGGTGCAGGTGCGGTCGCGTCCGACGGGAAGCTCGAATATAATGAAGCCGCCGCTGAGGATCTCGCGTATATCTCCGTTTGCCAGCGCTTCATATTCCTTCGCAATAAGCAGATTGCGGTGCTCCGCGTCGGGGTTCTTCTCGACGTATTCGCGGCTCGCGCACTGGTATTCCTCGACGTTGACATATGAAAGGCGGAAGCCCATCGTCGCCGCGGAGTTAAGGCCGAGGTACTCGGCGTCGCTTATCTCGGTAGGTACGCCCGCCGCGAAGGCGAGGTCCGCGTCTCCGGTGGCGTCGATGAAAACCTTACCGGTGATCTCTATCTTGCCGGATTTGCAGTAGCATATGACCTTGGTGATCTTCCCGTTATCGACCTCGCAGTCGACGACGTGCGTCCCGTAGAGGATGCGGCAGCCTGCCTTGAGCAGGAGCTGTTCCATCATTACTTTGCCTTTTTCCGGCTCAATGACGGGCTGATGCCCCTTGACGGTGACGTCGCCGTCCTTTTCCATGCGGTCGTATAGCTCCTTACCGAGCCCGTCGATGCACCCTGCGGCGCCGGTAATATAGCCGTTGGTAAAAAGGCCGCCGAGCGATTCCCTCATCTCGAGAAGTATCGTCCGCTTTCCGTGACGCGCCGCGGCCAGAGCGGCAGTGAAGCCGGAGCAGCCGCCTCCGCAGACGACGACTTCGGCGTCAAATCTCTTGCACGTAGTGAGCATGATATCCCTCCAAATGCTTTTTTTCATATTCTATTCTTTATCAACGAAATCTTCAAGAGGGAAGGACAAAAACGAAGCGGGCTCCGTGCCGATAAAAGCATGGAGCCCGCCTCGCTGAAAGGAATTAAAAAATGAAAACCTGTCGTTATCAGGCGTAACCTGTCTTTTCGTACTGAGTCGGCGCGCGCCCGATCTCCTCGCGCTTTATGCCGAACTTCTCAACGTTGTAGTCGTCGATAGCCTTTGTTATCGCGTCGTACACGCCGTCATAGACGCTGCCGGGACCTCCCTGAGCGATGCAGGGGATGATGCCCTTCGGGGAATCGAACTGGTCGAGGAATTTCCACACCTTATCCTTCGTTTCCTCCTTCGTCCAGCCCTCATAGTCGTAGTCGGCTCCGTCGAAGCCGCCCATAAAGGCGATCCTGCCGCAGTATTTTTTGACGAGCGCAGGCAGATCGTTTGAGCTCATGCAGCCCTGCCAGACGTCGATGCCCATATCGATCATGGCTGGAACGAGCGTCGCCGCGTAGCTGTCGCTGTGATGTATGACGAGCTCGGCTCCGTGTGATTTGTAGTATCCGTATATCTGCTGATAGGGTTCGACGAAGTAGTCTTCAAACATCGCGGGGCTCATGAACGTCGAGGTTCGGCTTCCCCAGTCGTCATGGTGGAAGAGTGCGTCGGGATGGAGATTGGCGCAGATGAGCTCGGCAAGCTCAAGCTCCCAGTCAGTCAGATATTTGATGAGATCGTGCATCTCGTCGGGGTACATGACAAGGTTTGCGAGCGTGTTCGTTATCTCGCCGAGGCAGTGGCACTGCTCAAAGAGCCCGGGAACGACGAAGACGGCCTTGTAAGCCAGATCGCCGCCCTTTGCCATGCCGGCCCGGATGATGTCCCACTCCTGCTGAGAGAACTTCAGCTCCGGGGCGTGAACGTAGTCGCGCCAGCGTTCGATATCCTTGATGACGACCTTGTCCGGTGTATGGACGGGGAAGGCCCCGGGCGTGCCCTTTGGGAAGCTGTAATAAATGCCCCAGGCGTTTACGACGTTTTCCTCGCCGTATTTGGGATAAGCGCTGTGGAACATCGAGGGATTCATCGTCAGCCGGACTGCCTCGTACTGATTTGAGAATCTGTCCGGATCCCGGCCTTTTACGGCCTCGAGAAAATTCTGCTTGGGATTGAGCATTTGTGTTTCTCCTTCCTTCGTAATGCCTTCCTTTCCCATATTATAACACCAACAATGGTCAATATCAATAAAAAATGATGCATCCCGACGCCAAATATAGTGTAAATTGCTCTTTTAGCAAAAACCCGATTTATTCAGTTATGCTAAAAACGCCATGCTCGTAACCACTTTGACACAAAAGATAAAGAAATTGTAATTTTATGTTGACTTTCGTAACCATTCGGCGTATTATGTTAATACGCCTCTCGGGAATGTAAAACTTCCGAGCCGTGTCAGGTCCGCTTTCGGGCCTGAATATTCAAGAATATACCGTCGTTTTCAGAGCGCCGGAACGCATCCTGCGGCCGGTACTCCAGCGACAAAGGCAAAGCAGCCGAAAGACTGTGACGCAAAGCTATAGGGCCTTAGTCCGCGAGGATATGGCAGCCAGTTGCCGAAAAGAGTATCGAGTTTCAGCATTGTGTTATCGGGCTCTTTCTCTATACTTTGAGCGTTTAACCGTTATACTATGCGA
>JAEFAK010000218.1 GCA_016287555.1 Oscillospiraceae bacterium | reverse complement strand
CTGTCCCGGCTCGATCATGACAGATATGTACGCAGCCGTCCCCGATGAGATCAAGGAGAAAAAGCTCAAGAGTATCCCGCTGCGCCGCTACGGCGATCCCCGCGAGTGCGCGCAGGTCTACTGCTTCCTTGCTTCCGACGAGTCCAGCTACATCACCGCGCAGATGATCGTCTGCGACGGCGGCTTCAATTAAGGAGAGGTGACAGCCATGCGCGATGTAGTTGTTGTTTCTGCCGTCCGCACCGCCCTCGGTTCCATCGGCGGCACGCTGAAAAACGTTCAGCCCGAAACCCTGCTGGCCACCGCCCTTGAAGGCGCCCTCGCCAAAGCCGGCGTCGCCAAGGAAGCCATCGATGAGGTGATCTGCGGCCAGGCCAAACAGTCCACAGACCAGCCCAACATCTCCCGCCTCACCTCGCTGATGATCCGCATCCCCGAGGCGACCCCCGCCTACACCGTCCACCGCCAGTGCGCCTCCGGAATGCAGGCCATCCTCTCCGGCACGCAGCAGATCCAGTGCGGCTACTCTGACATCATCCTCTGCGGCGGCGTCGAGAGCATGAGCACCGCGCCGTTCTACATCCGCGGCGCCCGCTTTGGTGTCGGCAGCGGAAACACCGTTTTCGTCGATCCCAACGTCGAGAGCCAGCCCAAGAGCCAGCCGAACGACATCTACGGCACGTTCAACATGATCTGGACCGCCGACGAAGTAGCCAGACGATACAATATCACCCGCGAGGAGTGCGACGCTTTCGCCCTTCAGAGCCAGCGTCGTGCCATTGCCGCGATCGACTCCGGCCGCTTCAAGGACGAGATCGTCCCCGTGACCGTCCCGCAGGGCCGCAAGAACCCGCCCCTCATTTTCGACACCGACGAATTCCCGAGACGCGATACGAGCCTCGAAAAGATGGCGAAGCTCAAGCCCGTCTTCAATATAAAGCACGACGCTGAGGGCCGTCTCTTCAATGACTCCGCCCTGACCGGCACCGTGACCGCCGCCTCCTCCTCCGGCCGCAACGACGGCGCATCCGCCGTCCTGCTCATGAGCGAGGAGAAGGCAAAGGAGCTCGGCCTCAAGCCCCTCGCCCGCATCATCGGCATGGGCACCGCCGGCGCCGATCCGCGCACGATGGGCCTCGGCCCCGTGGGAGCCGTTCCCAAGGCTCTCGCCAACGCCGGCCTCAAGGACGACGACATCCAGCTCATCGAGCTCAACGAGGCCTTCGCCGCCCAGTCCATCGGCTGCATCAAGCAGCTCGGCTGGGAGAACAAGATGGACATCATCAACGTCAACGGCGGCGCGATAGCCCTCGGCCATCCCGTCGGCTCCTCCGGCTGCCGCATCATCGTCACCCTCGTGCACGAGATGAAAAAGCGCGGCCTGAAGTACGGCTTAGCTACCCTCTGCATTGCCGGAGGCATGGGCCAGGCGACGGTCGTCGAGATGTGCGAATAATTTAAGTCAGCATTTTCAGGTCAATAATAATATTTAATGATAAAGCTGAAAGGAGCGCAAAATCATGGCAAACTATTTTGATCTTACCGGGAAGAAAGCAATAATCATCGGCGGAGCCGGCGGACTTGGCCAGCTCGTCGCCCGCGCGTACGCCGAGGCCGGCGCCGACGTCGCCATCGCCTCCCGCACCGAGTCCAAGCTGAAGGCCGCCTGCGAAGAGCTCAAGGCCGAGACCGGCAAGGAGTTCAAGTACTATGTCTGCGACGCGACCAAGGAGGCCGAGGTCGAGGCTACCGCCGCCGCGTTCGTCAAGGATTTCGGCAGAGTCGACATCCTCGTCAACTCCCAGGGCATCAATAAGAAGCACCCCGTCACCGAGTTCCCCGTCGAGGAATTCGAGCAGACCATGAACGCCAACGTCACCTCCATCATGCTGACCTGCAAGCACTTCGGCAAGTACATGATGGAGCAGAAGTACGGCAAGATCGTCAACGTCACCTCCGTCCGCGGCAAGATCGCGACCAGAGGCCCCGGCAACGCCGCCTACTGCGCCAGCAAGGGCGCGCTCGACATGCTGACCAAGCAGCTCGCCGCCGAGTTCGGCCCCTACGGCATCACCGTCAACGGCTTCGGCCCCAACATCATGAAGACCCCCATGATGAACAAGATATTCGAGATGCGCGCCGCCGAGGCGGGCGTGACCGTCGAGAAGTACCTCGAGAACCAGGCCGCCGGCCTGCCCCTGCGCAGAATGTCCGACCCCGAGGACTGCGTCGGCACGGCTCTGTTCCTTGCCGCTCCCGCCTCCGATTTCCTCACCGGCAATATCCTCTATCCCGACGGCGGCCTGACCGCCATCGGCTGATAAAAAAACGTCTGAGGCCGGTCATCGGCCTCAGACGGACAAGCACGCTTTTTATTCGATAGGCAGCCATACCTCGAAATAGCCGGTCAGCACGTCGTCGTCGATGACGCTGCATACCAGGTTCCCGGCGGCGCGGTCGGTTATGGTATAGCCGTTTTTCTCAGCGAATTCGAGCATGAAATCGAGATGTCTCGGAGTAAAGGCGTTTTTGCCGGAGCTTTTGAAGGCGGAATGGATGCTCATGCGGGAGGGACGGCGGACTACCGGCGGCTTTACGGGCACGCCCAGCTCGTCGGCCAGCTTGACCGACAGGGAAAAGCCCCAGGCGTAATCGTCGCCCTCGCCGGTAAGCCCGTCCTGAGGTATCTCAAAGTACCTCTGGGCGAAGGGCATATAGTCCAGCCACTGGCTGCTCAGGCGCTGCAGCTCCGCGCTGTCGGCGTATTCGGAATTGAAGCGGTTGAGGTAGCTGACTATTTCGGGGCTGGGG
>JAEFAK010000019.1 GCA_016287555.1 Oscillospiraceae bacterium | reverse complement strand
CTCATCAAGATAGCCGACCGCCTGCACAATATGCGCACGATGGAATACCAGTCGCACGACAAGCAGCGCGAGAAGGCTCTCGAAACGATGGAGGTCTATGCCCCGATCGCGCACCGCCTCGGCATCCAGAAGATAAAATGGGAGCTGGAGGACCTCTCGCTTATCTACCTCGATCCGCTGGGCTATACCGAGATAACCGCCAAGCTCGACAGCCGCATGCCCGTCCTCGAGGAATTCATGGACACGATAAAAAACCGCATCCTCTCGAGGATGCAGGAATACGGCATCGACGCAGCCGTCTCGGGCCGCATCAAGCACATATACAGCATCTACCGCAAGATGTATACGCAGAACAAGTCTCTCGACGAGGTCTTCGACCTGTGCGCCTTCCGCGTCATCGTCTCGGACGTCTCCGACTGCTACAACGTCCTCGGCCACATCCACGATCTTTTCAAGCCCATAGCGGGCAAATTCAAGGACTATATAAGCACGCCCAAGCCGAATATGTACCAGTCCATCCACACGACCGTCGTCGGGCCGGAGGGCATCCCCTTCGAGGTGCAGATACGCACCTGGGACATGCACCATACCGCCGAATACGGCATCGCCGCCCACTGGAAATACAAGCAGGGCCTCGGCGCGGCCGACGCGGGCGAGGAAAAATTCGCCTGGATACGCACGCTGCTCGAATCCCAGCAGGACAGCGACGCGACCGAGTTCGTGCAGGATCTGAAGATAGACATGTTCGCCGACGAGGTCTTCGTCTTCACCCCGGAGGGCGACGTCATAAACCTCCCCGCCGGCGCCACCCCCATAGACTTCGCCTACGCCATCCACTCCGACGTCGGCAACAGCATGACCTCAGCCAAGGTCAACGGGCGCATCACGCCCTACGACACCGTCCTGCAAAACGGCGACATAGTCGAGGTCCTGACCAGCAAGACGGCCAGAGGCCCGAGCCGCGACTGGATCTCCCTCGCCCACTCGACCAAGGCCAAGAACAAGATAAAGCAGTGGTTCAAGAAGGAGCGCCGGGAGGAGAACATCGAGTTCGGCAAGGCCGCCTTCGAGGCCGAGATGAAGCGCAACCGCCTCTCCGCCAGCGATTTTCTCGACGACGAGATAATCTCCGCCGCGCTCAAAAAGCTCTCCGTTTCGAGCCTTGACGAGATGTACGCCGCCATAGGCTACGGCGGCATGAGCACGGCGCGCGCAGTCAACCGCTTCCGCGAGGAGGTCATCCGCTCGCGCAGGCAGCAGGCCGAACGCGAGAAGACCGACAAGCTTCTCTCCGACGCGCCGCCCGCCTCGACGCGCCCCGTCCGCGGCATAGTCGTCCAGGGCGTCGACAACTGCCTGATCAAATTCGCCCGCTGCTGCACCCCCGTCCCCGGGGACAAGGTCGTCGGCTTCATAACCAAGGGCTACGGCATATCCGTCCACCGCGCCGAGTGCCAGAACTACCTCAATTCCCGCGCCAGAGGCGAGGACGAGGGGCGCTGGATAGACGTCAGCTGGGGCGAGACGGGCGGCGAGCTCTATACGACCACTATCTCTCTGAACGCGCGCGACCGCAACGGCCTCATCGTCGACGTCGCGACGGTCCTGAACGCGGCGAAGGTCAAGATACTCTCCATGAACATGGCCGAGGTCGGAGGCGGCAAGGCCGTCGCCACGATACAGGTCGAGGTCCCGGACAACACCGTCCTCGCCTCCGTCATGAGCCGGCTCTCGCTCATCAACAACGTCGTCGAAGTCAGCCGTCCCGGAGTCTGAGGTGAGCCATGAGAGCAGTCGTAACAAGAGTAAGATCGGCCTCCGTCGCGACGGAGGGAAAAACGATAGGCGAGATAAAGGGCGGGCTTCTCATCCTGCTCGCCGTCCACCGCGACGACACGCGCGCCGAGGCGGAAAAGCTCGCGAAAAAAATATGCTCGCTGCGCATCTTCGAGGACGCCGCGGGCAAAATGAACCTCGGTCTCGCCGAGGCCGGCGGGGCGATACTCGTCGTCTCGCAGTTCACGCTCTACGGCAGCTGCGCCCACGGCAGGCGGCCGGAATTTCTCGCCTCCGCAAGGCCGGACACGGCGATACCCCTCTATGAATACTTCATCTCCCTGTGCCGCGAGGCGGGCTTCGAGACCGCGACAGGCTCCTTCGGAGCCGACATGCTCGTAACGAGCGAAAACGACGGTCCCGTCACGCTCATCCTCGACACGGACGAACTCTGAATCCCCGGAAAGGAGCCCATACCATGCTCGTAAAAGCCATGCCCGTCGGCCAGCTCTCGACCAACTGCTACGTCGTGACCGACGAAAACACGCTCGAATGCGCCGTCATCGATCCCGGCGCGGAGTCCGGGCGCATACTCAACTACATCGAGGAAAACAGCCTCAGGCCCGTCTGCATCATGCTCACGCACGGCCATTTCGACCACACGACCGCCGTCGCCGTGATACAGGCAGAAAAGGACCTCCCGGTCTATATAAACAAAAAGGACGTGCTCGAAACGGGGCACGCCAGCCTCAAATACTCCGCGCAGCCCTTCGTCAGATACTACGGCGAGGGCGACGAAATAGAGGTCGGCTCGCTGGTCTTCCGCGTCATGGAGACGCCGGGGCACTCCGAGGGCAGCGTGACGCTCGTCTGCGAGGACGCGATATTCTCCGGCGACACGCTCTTCCGCGGCTCCTGCGGGCGCACGGACTTCGAGGGCGGGGACATGGGCAAGATGCTCGCCTCCCTGCGGCGCATCGCTGCGCTCGAGGGCGACTACGAGGTATTCCCCGGCCATGCCGACGCGACGAGCCTCGACCGTGAGCGCCGCTTCAATCCCTATATGCGCGAAGCGCTGGAGGGTTGAGATTGGACTTCGTCATGATCGGGCACGACCTCCGGTACGCCGTCGAGCAGCTCCTGCTGACGCTGTTTCCGGATGAAAAGCCCGTACTTGTATCCGAGCCGGGCGACCGGCCCTGCTTCGTCACCGAGCTCAGGGAGAGCGGCGGCGAGGCGGAGGCGCGCGCCCGGTTTCTGTCCGGACACGGCGAATACGGCGCCGTCCGGAGGGCTCCCCTGCCCGAAAAGGAGCGCAAATCCGCCGCGCAGATGCTCGTCAAGCTCGCCGTCTACGACGCGGCCATGAGCGCCGGCGTCGCCGCGCCGCCCTGGGGCGCGCTGACTGGCATAAGGCCCGCGAAGCTCGCCGCGAGGCGCCTTGCCGAGGGAAAGACGGACGCGGCGGAGTTTCTGGCGGAGACGTACCGGGTCTCCCCCGTCCGCGCCGCTCTTGCCGCCGAATGCGGGGCCGCTTCGCTGGCCGCCGACGCCTCTCTCGCCCTGGGCGACGTCTCGCTCTACGTCGGCATCCCGTTTTGCCCGACGCGCTGCGCCTACTGCTCCTTCGTCTCCCACAGCGTTGAAAAATCCTTCAAGCTCGTCGCGCCGTATCTGGAGGCGCTCTTCGGCGAGATAGCCGAGACCGGCGAGCGGGTCGCGCGCGAGGGGCTGCGCCCCGTCACGCTCTATATAGGGGGCGGCACGCCTACGACGCTGACCGCCGAGCAGCTCGCCGCGCTGGCCGCGAAGCTGCGCGGGAGCTTCGATCTCTCCGCCCTGCGGGAATTCACCGTCGAGGCAGGAAGGCCCGACACGATTACGAGGGAAAAGCTCCTCGCGCTGCGGGAAAGCGGCGTCACGAGGATAAGCATAAATCCGCAGAGCATGGATGAAAACGTCCTGCGCGCCATAGGCAGGGCCCATTCGCCCGATGATATCCTCTCCGCCTTCGCGATCGCGCGCGAGGTCGGCTTCGAGTGCATCAACGCCGATCTTATCGCCGGGCTTCCCGGCGACTCGCCGGAGGGCTTCGCCCGCTCGCTGGAGGCCATGCTCGGCCTCGGCGCGGAAAACATCACCGTCCACACTCTGGCGCGCAAGCGCGCGTCCCGCATGAATCTGGAAAAGACGCCCGTCCCCGGCGGAGCGGAGGTCGGGATCATGCTGGATCTGGCGAGGACGGAGCTTTACGGACACGGCTACAGGCCCTATTATCTATACAGGCAGAAGTTCACTGCGGGCGGCTACGAAAACGTCGGCTGGTCCCTGCCGGGGCTCGAAAACCTCTATAACATCTGCATCATGGAGGAGCTGCACTCGATAATCTCCATGGGCGCGGGCGGCGTGACGAAGCTCGTCAACAGGGAAAGCGGCCTCATCACCCGCGAGTTCAACAAGAAATATCCCTATGAATACATCGCCGAAAGGAGCGGAGGCAAATGATATCCAGCAACGTCATCGATATCGCCGAGACCAACAGGCGCGTCCGCGAGGACCCCGTCGGGCTCATAAACGACTGCGAAAAAAGGTATGCTGACGCCGTATCGCACGCGGCGGACATGATAATAGAAAACATGGCAAACAGCCCCGTCGTCCTGCTCGCGGGCCCCTCCGGCTCAGGAAAGACGACGACGGCCTTCCGCCTCGAGGATGAGCTCGAGAGGCGCGGGGTGATCACCCATTCCGTCTCTCTGGACAATTACTTCAAGACCGTCGACCCCCGCACCGTGCCCCGCACGCCGGAGGGCGACGTCGACCTCGAATCCCCGCTGTGTCTCGATATGGACCTGCTCAGCGAGCATTTCGGCATGCTCGCGCGCGGCGAGATGATAAGGATACCGCGTTACGTCTTCGCCCGCCAGATCCGCGACCCCAGCCGCAGCACGCCGCTGCGCCTCGCCAAAAACGAGATCGCCATCTTCGAGGGCATCCACGCGCTCAACACCGACCTCACCGCCCCGCACCCCGAGGCCTTCAAGCTCTACGTCACCGCCAGCGGCGGCTACTGGCTCGACGACAAGCGTCTGCTGACCCGCCAGCAGCTTCGCCTCATGCGCCGCGTCGTGCGCGACTTCAATTTCCGCGGCGCCGACGCCGCCTACACGCTGGAGATGTGGCCGACCGTCCTGCGCGGCGAGGAGCTCTATATCGACCCCTACAAGATGTCCGCCGACGACTGGATAAATTCCACGCTCGACTACGAGGTCGCCGTCATGAAGCAGTTCGCGGGCAAGCTCTTTATGGACCTGCTGCAGTCCGACCTGGCAAACCGCATCAATCCGGAGCTGCTTTCCATCGTGCCCGCTCTGAAGCTTTTTGCGGAGCTCGATCCGGCTCTGACGCCGGAATCGTCGCTGCTGCGCGAGTTCATCGGAGGCGGGATATATAATTACGGTTGAAAAACTCCCGATTTTGCCTTATAATAAATTAAAGCACATGCTTGAGATCAATAAAGGAGTGGATAACATGGCAAGCAAGGTCATAACCATCAGCAGAGAGTTCGGCACAGGCGCAAGAATAATAGGCCAGCTGCTCGCAACGGAGCTCGGCTTTGAGTATTACGACCGCGCCATCATCGAGATGGCGGCCGAAAAGAGCGGCCTCTCTCCCGACTTCATCGAAAACAACGAAGTCACAGCCCGCAAATCCTTCCTTTTCAATATTGCCAGCACGGCGTACGTCTCCCCCAACCTCAGCCTGCAGTATACGATGCCCGTCAACGACAAGGCGTTCGTCGCCCAGTCCGACGTCATCAGGGACATCGCCAAGAAGGGCAACTGCGTCATAATCGGCCGCTGCGCGGACTACGTCCTCGCCGAGCAGGAAAAGCTCCTGCGCGTCTTCCTCTACGGCGACAAGGCCGACAGGCTCAAGAGGATCATCGAGGACTACGGCTACAATCCCGCCACCGCCGAGGCCGAGCTCAACCGCGTCGACAAGGGCCGCACGAGCTACTACAAGTACTATACCGGCTCCTCCTGGACCGACATCCGCAGACACGACATCTCCCTCAACACCTCCAAGACGGGGATAGACTCCGCGGTCAAGATCCTCAAGGATTTCGCCGTGGCGTATTTCGGACTGTAAGCTCCAAACAGCGCAAAAAGCGGCGCGGTCATTGACCGCGCCGCTTTGTTTTGTTATTTTACCGGTCTCGCTCGGTCTCTTTCTTTGCCGTATTGACCGAGGAGACAAGCATACGTCGGATAACGCCGCATTCATGGGACAAAGCCGACGCCTTATCCGCATCAAGCAATTCTGCTTTCTCCATCAGTTCAAGCCAATACTCGGTTTCATAGCATTCTTTCAGAGCGATCTGAAGTTTTGCAATAAAATCGGCTCTGCTGTGAGCATATTTAGCTTCACGGACGTTTGCGCCCACGCTCGTTGCCGAGCGTTCGAGCTGGTTGACGATGGAGTAATGACCTTTTATCCCATCGCAAAGCTTAAGGATTTTAACAGCAAACTCCATAGTTGATTCCGCGAGTTTCCCGTTCGCCATATTATTCACCCCACACCATACTCTAATGTAAAACAGAAAAAACGGCAACAGTGAAATCGCGGCTCGCGCCGCGGTGAAATCAAAGGCTTGCGCCTTCGGTGAAATCGCTCTGCTCCGCCTCGCGATGAAATGAGATCCGTCCTTCACCCTGCAAAGCGGGATCTCATCGCGAAGCGATTTCACCCGAGCGAAGCGAGGATTTATCCCGTCCGAAAGGACGGATCTCATTGAAAAAAGCTCTTTTGCCTTTTCGGCAAAAGAGCTTTTTTCTGGTGCGAGAGAGGAGACTTGAACTCCCACGTCGATTTGACACACGCACCTCAAACGTGCCTGTCTACCTATTCCAGCACTCTCGCAGCTGAATGACAGCTTCGTAATTATAAGAGCAACGCTCTATTTTGTCAAGAGCTTTTTTTATCTTTGTTCAAATCTCGACGGCGGCGTCGAAGGCGGTCATGTTCGCCTCGGCTATCTGACCGACGCTGTACGCATCGCCGACGACGTACGTCTCGGCCACGACTCTCCTGAGCGACTCGACCACGCCGTCGAGCGCCTTGAGGCCGAAGGAGCCTATGGCGGTATCGCATTCGAGGAGCTTTTCCTCGCCCTCGTAGACCATTTTGACGCCTTCCTCGGTGAAGCTCGTCACGTGCGCGCCGTAGAGCCTGCGCACGCCCGTCTCGTCGAGCAGGCGGAAGAGCAGCTCGCGTATGGGGCTCTCGCGGCAGAGCTCCTCCTCGGATTTGGCGTCGACTATGGTGACCTCCCTGCCCTCGTGCGCGAGCTGGAGCGCGCATTCGCAGCCTGTCAGCCCGCCGCCGCATATGACGACGCGGCGCCCCGTCTCCCGCAGGCCGAGATTGGCCTCGGAGACCGAGATGACCCTGTGGGCGCCCGCCATGGGAGGCTTGACCTCCTCGGCGCCAATGGCGACGACGACGGCGTCCGGCGCCTCGCGCTCGATGACGTCTGGCGTCACGAACGTCCCGAAAACTATGCGCGCGCCGCAGCTCATCGTCTCGCGCACGCTCCAGTCGAGGTATTCCCTGAAGCCGTCCTTGAGCCAGAGCTTGGAGGCCTCGGGCAGCCTGCCGCCGAGCTTTTCCTCGCGCTCATACAGGACGACCTCGTGCCCGCGGGCGGCGAGCGTCCTCGCGGCGGTCATGCCGGCGGGGCCGCCGCCGATGACCATGACCTTCTTTTTGCGGGCGGCGGGAATGAGCTTTCCCCGCTGCGGTTCGACGGCGCAGCGCAGCGGCAGCCCGTCCGTCACGGAGACAAGGCAGCGCTGGCAGCGCAGGCACGGCCTCACGGATGCGGCGTCGCCGCGCCAGGCCTTGCCGAGAAGCTCGCCGTCGGCTATGAGGGCGCGCGCCATGGCGACGAAATCGGCCTTGCCGGAGGCAAGGATATCCTCCGCCTCGTCTATCGTCATTATCCCGCCGCTGACGGCGACGGGTATCTCGAGCTCGGACCTGACGGAGGCCGCGTACTCGACGTTCACCCTGCGCGCGTGGCAGTAAGACGGGATCATCCACGTCGCAGAATAGGCCTCAGTCTTCATGCCGCCCATGACGCAGACCAGATCGACGTACTTCTGCGCCTCCTGAAGGAAGGCGACGCGCTCTTCAAAGCCCGTTCCGCCTTCAAGGTGCTCGTCGCCGGAGACTGCGAGCTCTATGGCCATCTTGTTGCCCGCGGCGAAGCGCGCCGCGCGCAGGACGTCCAGCGGGAAACGGCGTCTGTTCTCGGCGGAGCCGCCGAATTCATCCCCGCGCCTGTTGAGCGCCGGCGAGAGAAAGGCGCTGAGCAGGTTGCCGTTGGCGGCGTCTATCATTATCATATCGAAGCCCGCCTCGCGGCAGCGGCGCACGCAGTCGGAAAATTTATCGACTATCTCGCGCAGCTCCTGCTTCTCGGCCTGCTTGACGTGCTCGCCGTCGTGCAGCTCGGGGATGACGCTCGGCACGAGCGCGCCCTTGACGCGCAGGAGCGACTGCTTGGCGGAATAGGATGCGAAGGTCAGCTGGACGGAAAGCTTCGCGCCGAACCTGTGCGCCTCGAAGACGAGGCGGCGGAGGTAGGGCAGGTCGCTGTCCCTATGTACGGACAGGCAGCCGTAATGGCTGCGGGCGCGCTCTGCGTCCACGGGGGCGGAGCCTATCGTAACGAGCGCCGCGCCCGACTTTGCCTGCGTGGCGACGAAATCCAGAAGCTCCGGGGTGCACTTCCCCGTCTCCGGGTCGGCGCAGGCGGACATCACAGGCGCGAACTCTATTCTGTTTTTGAGTTTCAGCGTACCCGCGCGGCCCGGGGAGAAAACGTGCGGGTATCTTATTTCAAGCGCCATGTCGTTTCCTTTCGGTGAAGTTCTTTCCATATAAATTATAGCACCGGAGCGGCGCATATGCAAACGAAGCGGGCATTATTTTCCCGATCGGACATATATATCTCTCAAGAACACCTTCTGGAGGGATGAAAATGCTCAGACGGGAGAGAAAAGCCATTTTTATAAGGAAGAAGGCGGGGCTCGCCGCGGCCGCGGTACTTCTCGCGGCGGGGATGTTCGCGGCGGTATTCTCGCCGGCCGTCGTCGGCGCGGCGGCGACGAAGCGGGAGCTTCCCATATACAGCGTCGAGCGCGACAACAGGGCCGTCGCGCTCTCCTTCGACGCCGCGTGGGGCAACGAGGACACGCAGCAGCTTATCGATACGCTCGGCAGATACGGCGTGCGCGCAACGTTCTTCGTCGTCGGCGAATGGGTCGACAAATACCCGGAGTCGGTCAGAGCTCTCGCCGCGGCCGGGCACGAGGTCATGAACCACTCCGACGACCACGCGCATTTTACGAAGCTCTCCGCGGAGGAGATAGCCGCGAACGTCTCGGCCTGCTCGGAGAAGATCGAGTCCGTCACGGGGACGCGCCCGACGCTCTTCCGCTTCCCCTACGGGGGATACGACGACAACGCCGTCCTCGCGGTGCGCGCGGCGGGGCCGGAGCCCGTGCAGTGGGACGTCGACAGCCTCGACTGGAAGGGGCTCGACGCCGCGACGATAACCGATCGCGTCCTCTCGCGCGCCGCGCCCGGCTCGATAATCCTCTTTCATAACGCCGCCGAGCACACGCCCGAGGCTCTCCCGGCGATAATCGAGGGACTGCTGGCGAAGGGGCTCGAGCCCGTCCCCGTTTCGGAGCTGCTGCTCACGGGCGAATACGCGATAGACAATACGGGCAGGCAGCACAAGGCGGGATAACGCGAGACGCAGAGGGCAAAAATGCGGCGCGATGCGGGCGTCGCGCCCTGCGCGTTCCCCGAAGATGCGGACGCCGCCCCGAACAAAGCGCGATAAAATATCCCCCGTCAGATGACGGGGGATATTGCTTTATTCTCTGTTTTTGAGTTTTTCGACCGCTTCAGCTATGTCCGGGGCCGCCATGGCCATGAGCTCCTCAAACTCGCCCTCGTAATCGTAGGTGCAGTCGTCGGGGCGCTCGCGGATGCGCCTTACATAGCCCTCGAGCAGATCGAAATCGCGCGCGTAGCAGTGGTAGCTGTTGGCGCGGTGGGTATAGCTGCCCATTTTGACGCCGAGCTCGTCGGCGAAGCGCTTCTGGAGCATTATCAGCGCGAAGGCGTTCATGAAGGCCGCCTTGCAGGCGTCGTTGGAGCGGAAAAGCAGCTTGCAGTGCAGAGCGCCGTCGCGTATGAAGTACTGGAGGTGCTGGAGGCAGGCGGGGTTCTCGTTGCCCTCGGCGGCGTCGTGGCGCCACTCGCGCACGTCGATGACGGCGCGGCGGGAATCCGGGTTGCGGCGCAGCTCGCGCAGGATGAAGGGGAATTGCTCGGCCATGCGGCTGTGGTACGTGTAGGCCCAGTTGCCGCGCTCTATCTCGAAATCGAGGATGCCGTCGAGTATCTCCTGGCGGTACTGCTCGAGCTCCCTGTAGCCGCCGGCGAAAAGGCGGCTTATCATCGGCTCTGCGAGCGGCTCGGCGACGTAAAGCGTCATGGAGAGCTCCTTCTGCGTCGTGTCGTAGTCCGGGCAGGGGGTCTCCTTCGCGTTCTCGGCGAGCATTATCAGCGACTTATGATACGCTTCGGGCAGCGTGCGCCCGCGGGCTATGAACTCATCCATCAGCTTATCCTTGCGGGGAGGCCGAGGTCCGTAAAGACCTTGAGTCGTTCCTCCATGAACTCGTTCGTCGGCGGCTCGACGTTTACGAGCCTGTATTTCTTGCCGAGGCGGACATATTTCATCTCGCCCATCTTATGATACGGCAGGAGCTGGACGACGTCGATCGCGCCCTCGACCTCCTTGCAGAACTCGGCCGTCGCGCGGACGTTCTCCATGCTGTCGTTGAGCTTGGGGATTATGGGGAAGCGGAACTGGAAGCGGCCGCCTGCGGCGGCTATTTTGCGCGCGTTGTCGAGGATGAGCTCGTTGGGGACGCCGACGAGCGCCTCGCTGCGCTTGGAGTCCATGTGCTTGAGGTCATAGAGGAACAGGTCGACGTACGGGAGTATCTCCCTGAAATGCTCCCAGGGGGCGAAGCCCGTCGTATCGAGGGCGACGTTTATCCCCTCGGCCTTGCAGCGCTTGCACAGCTCCAGCGTGAACTCGAACTGGCTCATCGGCTCGCCGCCGGAGATCGTCACTCCGCCGCCGGATTTGTCATAGTACTTCTTGTCCTTGCGGACCTCGACCATGACCTCCTCGACGGACATATGGCGAAGGGTATTGTAGAGCGCCTTCGAGTGGCACACCTCGGTGCATTTGAGGCAGACGGTGCACTTGCTCCTGTCGATGACGGGGTGCGTCACGAGCTTGTCCGGATCGGCCACGGTGGGCGTGGGCTCGCCGGCGGAGATGGCTCCCTCCGGGCACACGGAGACGCACTTGCAGCCGTATTCCAGGCCGATGCAGCGAATGTCCATCCAGGCGACGTCCGGCCCGAAGCCCTGCGATTCGGGGCTGTGGCACCAGAGGCACCTGAGCGGGCAGCCCTTGGTGAATACGTCCGTGCGGATGCCGGGGCCGTCGTGGACGGAAAATTTCTGTATATCGTATATGTTCCCGTAGATCTCTTCAGCCATGGGTATCCCTCCGATACCTTTTTCGTTTTTATCAGTATAAAACAGCGCGCAGCGCTAAGTCAAGGAAGCGTTTCGTCAAGCGAGGCTTTTTGCCCACCCGACGAGCTTATCCAGCCTCGCGGCGCAGTCGCCGCCGTGGGTGAGCATATATATCTTGATCTTGGGCTCCGTGCCGGACGGGCGGACTATTACCGTATCGCCGGAGACGAGGGAAAACTTCATCACGTCCGCGCCGCGAAGCGGGCTCTCGCCCGTCTTCTCCCCGCCCTGATAGACTGCGCCGTCGAGGCAGTCCGTCACGGAGGCGACGGCTATGCCCGCTATTTCGGCGGGATGCTCCTCCCGGAGCGACTCCATGAGCGCGCGGCGGCGCTCCATGCCGTCGAGCCCCGGCATGACGAGGCTCACCGTCTTCTCCTCATAGCGGCCGAAGCGCTCATAGAGCTCCTCCAGCGCGTCGACGAGGGTCATGCCGCGTCCGTAGTGGTACGCGGCCATCTCGGCGGTCACGACCGAGGCCGTCACGCCGTCCTTGTCTCGCGCGAAGCCGCCGATGAGGTAGCCTATGGCCTCCTCGAAGCACATGACGGTCTCCCAGCCCTCGGCCTCCAGCTCGCCCATGCGCTCAGCGAGGAACTTGAACCCCGTGAACGTCTCCTCCATGCGCAGGCCCCCGGCCTCGGCTACGGCGGCGGCGAGCCCGGTCGAGACGAGGCTCTTGATCGCGGCGGCCTTTTCGGGCATATCGCCCGCGCGAGTGCGCGCGCCGATGAGATAATCGAGCAGCAGGGCGCCGAGCTGGTTGCCCGTAATGACCCTGTACTCGCCCTTATGCAGAGCGAGGCAGGCAAAGCGGTCGGCGTCGGGGTCGGTGCCCATGACGAGGTCGGCATTGACGCGGGAAGCATATTCCAGCGCGAGCCCGAAGCCCGCGGGGTCCTCCGGGTTGGGGCTCTTGACGGTCGGGAAGGTCCCGTCCGGGACCATCTGTTCGTCCACACAGACGACGTTCGTGAAGCCCGCGCGGTAAAGCGCCTCCGGCACGAGGCGGTACCCCGTCCCGTGGAAGGGCGTATAGACTATGCGCATGCCGGAGGCCGCCTTTATCGCCTCGCGGCCGCGGCACTGGCCGAGGACGGCCTCGAGGAAGGTCTCGTCCGTCTCCGCGCCGAGCTTTCTCAGAAGCCCCGCCTTCTCCGCCTCTTCGACCGGCATCATCGGAATATCCGAGAGGACGTCTATCTTCGCCATGCGGGCGGCTATGACGTCGGCCTCGGCGGGCGGGAGCTGGGCCCCGTCGGCCCAGTAGACCTTGTATCCGTTGAATTCGCGGGTATTGTGGCTGGCGGTGATGTTGAGTCCCGCGGCGGCTCCCTCGCGCCTTATGGCGAAGCTGAGTTCCGGCGTCGGGCGCATATCCTCGAAAAGGAGGACCTTCACGCCGGCCGCGGCGGCGACTCCGGCCGCCGTCTCGGCGAATTCGCGGCTGTGCTCGCGGCAGTCGAAGCAGACGGCTATGCCGCGCTCCGCCCCGCCCGTCTCGCGGACCTGCTCGGCCAGAGCCAGCGTAGTCTGCGCGACGACTCTCGCGTTCATGCGGTTTATCCCCGCGCCCATGACTCCGCGAAGGCCCGCCGTGCCGAAGCTCAGCGGCGCGAAAAAGCGCGAGGCTATCTCATCTTCGGAAATGCCGGCGAGCTCCGCCCTCTCGTCCTGCGTGAGGGTCGGGCAGGCAAGCCAGCGTTCGTATTCGCTTCTTCCGGTCATTCGTCTTCTCCCGCATCCGCGTCCTCGAAATCTATCCCCTCGAGGGCGTCGCCGTCGACGGGCTTTATGACCTCGCGGGCAAATTCGAGCATGTTTTCGGGGACGTATACGTCCATCCCCGTCCCTGCGAAGCCGAGGATTATCTTCGCCAGCCCCGCCGTATCGGGGAAGTCGCGCAGGGTCGGGATGGCGAAGGACCGCAGCAGGCTTATCGCCAGCTCATAGTCCATCTGCGTCCCGGTGACGGTCATAAGAAACGCGGGGGTCACGGGCTCGCCGTTGTCGTCCTTGGGCCATATATCGGTCTCGCAGCCTTCGCAGCGTTCAATGTCTTCGCTCATGGGGCGGTCTCCTTTCTCACTTATGGTACTTCGATCCCTGATTTATCTTATATGCGCGGTATATCTGCTCGAGCAGCATGACGCGCGCAAGGTGGTGCGGGAAGGTCATGCGCGACATGGAAAGCATCAGATCCGCTCGCTTTTTGACGCTCTCGGCAAGGCCCATGGAGCCGCCTATTATGAAGCACAGGCGCGTCTTGCCCTGCTCGCCGCAGAGGCTCAGAAACTCCGCCAGCTTAGGGCTGTCCAGCTCACGGCCCTCGATGGCGAGGGCGATGACCATGCAGTTTTTCGGGATGCGGAACTCTATCCCCTCGGCCTCGCGCAGGAGCGCGGCCTCGACCTCGGCCTGCGACGGCGTCAAGGAGAGGCGGCTCTCCGGGATCTCGACGATATCGAGGTTGCACAGCGGGGCCAGCCGCTTGGAGTATTCCCCGACCGCCTGCTCCCAGAAGTCCTCCTTGAGCTTTCCGACGCATATTATTTTGATATGGAGCATCTGCGTCCTCCTATATTTCGAATATCTCGCTGCACTGCCCCGCCGGGGCGACGCTAAGCTTCACTTCCCCGGCCGCGCTTCCCAGCGCGGCGGCGACGGCGCGGCGGGCAGCCTCGGGGGTGTTGTTCGTCTCGCTCAGGTGCGCCAGAAGCAGGCACTTCGCGCCCGCCTCGGCGAGCTCGCGGGCAAATTCGCCCGCGGCTTCGTTGGAAAGGTGGCCGAAGTCGCCGCCGACGCGGCGCTTCAGGGGCCAGGGGTAAGGCCCCGCGCGCAGCATGTCATAGTCATGGTTGCTCTCGAGCACGGCGGCCCTGACGCCCAGCGCGGCCCTGCGCACCTCGGCCGTCACTCTGCCGAGGTCTGTCACGAAGGCGAGGCTCGCCCCGCCGTCCTCCGAGATGATGAAGCCCGTGCTCCCCGCGCAGTCGTGCGGCGTATCGAAGCTTCTGACGGTCATCGTCCCGAAGCGGAGCGGCGAGCCCGCGGCTATTATCCGGACGCGGCCCTCGGGGCACTTGCGGCATATCTCCGAGGCCGTCCCTCCGCTGGCCCAGACGTCCGCGCCGGTCCGCTTGAGCAGGATGGGCAGGCCGGAGACGTGATCTGTATGCCCGTGCGTCACGAGAACGGCGTCGAGCGCGGCGGGGACGACGCCGACTCCCGCCAGGGCGGCGGTTATCCGCGAGGCCGAGATGCCCGCGTCGACGAGTATGCGCGTGCCCGCGTTCCAGACGAGGGCGCTGTTGCCTCCCGATCCGGAGGCGAAGGTCATGAATCTCATCTTTCTCTATACATACCAAAGGGGAGGCTCGGCCTCCCCTCTTTTCTCAGACCGCCGCGGCCTTGCCCGGCTGCGGTTCCGTTTCCGAGACCTCGACGATGTCCGCCCCGACTCCCCGGAGCTTCTCGACGATGTTCTCGTATCCTCGCTCGATATGATACACGTCCTCGACGACCGTCGTCCCCCTCGCGCAGAGCCCGGCGATGACCATCGCGGCGCCCGCGCGCAGGTCGCAGGCCTTGACGGCCGCGCCCGTGAGGTATTCGACGCCGTTTATCGACGCCGTCTTGCCCTCGACCTTGACTCTCGTGCCCATGCGCTTGAGCTCGTCGAGATACTTGAAGCGGTTGTCCCAGACGTCCTCGGTTATCTGGCTG
>JAEFAK010000217.1 GCA_016287555.1 Oscillospiraceae bacterium | reverse complement strand
AACTAAAGGGCCTGACACCTGTTCAACACAGATACCAGACCCTTCAGGTCGCTTAATTAAATACTTTGTCTAACTTTTGGGGTTCACTTCAAATGCTCGTCAGTCTGTTTGTTTATGAGATTCGGAGCCGTCTGCGGCTATTCCACCTCATCCGGCGCTGTCGCGCCACCTTCCCCTCAAGGGGAAGGCTTAGGGGGTGCTCTCCTTGAGGGCCGCGTAAGGCGGGCTTTACATGCTCAGCTCGGTGCGGGAGATGAGGTCGTTCTGCCCGGTGCGGTGCATCTCGACGAAGAATACGCTGAAGCCCGCGATGCGGACGACCAGATCCTTGTACTTTTCCGGCTCCTTCTGCGCCGCGCGCATGGTGTCGGTGGAGATGACGTTTATCTGCACCTCCATGCCCAGCATGTCGAAGAAGTAGGTCTTGAGGAGGCTGCAGAGCTTCTCGACGCCCTCTTCCCCCTTCAGGCAGCTCGGGCTGAACTTCATGTTCAGCAGCGTGCCGTTGGCGAAGTTGCGGCAGTTGATGTTGCCCACGCTGTTGAGCACGCCCGTCGGGCCGCTCTTGTCCATGGACTGCATCGGGGAGATGCCGTCGGCGAGGGGCTCGCCCTTCTTGCGCCCGTCCGGGGTAGCGGAGGTGGAAAGGCCGAAGGCGACGTTCGTCGTCACGGGCCAGAGACCCGCGCTCCAGCCGCCGCCGCGGATACTGGAGCCCTTTTTGACGGCGTCGGCGAAGACATCGGAGGCCCAGCCGACCCACGCGTCGGCCTCGGGATCACCGTTGCCGTAGTGCGGGGCCTCGTTCTTGACGTAGGTATAGAGGTCCTCGTGGCCCTCCCAGTTGTTCATGAGGGCGTCGTAAAGCTCCGCGGGGGTGCAGCGCTTGGTCTTCTCGTCGAAGCAGAGGCGCTTGATCATCTGCAGGGAGTCGGCCAGATTGCCGACGCCGACGCCGGCGATGCCGGTGGAGTTGTATTTGGCCCCGCCCCACATGACGTCGGCGCCCTTTTCCATGCAGCCGTCCATCGTCGCGGAGACGACGGGGAGCGGCATGAACTGGCGGGCGATGTATTCGAAGCTGTTGGTCAGGCTGATGTGCATCTTTACGAAGAAATCGACCTGCTGCTTATATGCGTCGAGCACCTGATCGAAGGAGGTGAAGTCCTTCAGATAGCCCGTCGCAGGGCCGACCTGGCGGGAGGGGATGGGCTGCTTGGTGCGGCGGTCGAACTGGGGCAGAGGATTGTAGCCGTTGTTGATGCCGACCATGAGGGCGTTGGCCATGTTGAAGAAGTCGCCGCCGCCGGTGCCGCCGCAGGCGCTCCATTCGTCGCCGCAGCCGCCGGGCTCGACGCAGCCGACCAGGCAGTAGTTGCGGGCGCTGCGCAGCGGGAGCCCGCGGTCCATGAGCGAGGGGATGATGACCTCGTCGTTTTCGAGGCTCGGCACGCCGCCGCAGCGCTTGGTCGTCTCGATGGCGGCCTCCCAGAGCGCTTCGGGCGTGTTCTTATGGACGCGCAGGGCCGTCGGGGGATCGTGCAGGACGAGGCGGCCCGAGGACTGCAGGCACATGAACGTCACGGCGTTGGTCGCGTCCTCGCCCGTGTCGGGGTCGACGCCGCCTATCGTGATGAGCTGGCCGGAGGTATAGCCCGGAACGCCGTATTCGCCGGAGTCGCCCCAGAATTTGTTCATCTCCGCGACCTTGAGATAGAACATGTCGAGCATCTCCTGCGCGTACTCCGGGGTGATGACTCCCTCGGCGATGTCCTTCTCGTAGAAGTCGCCCAGATACTGGTCGAGGCGGCCCCAGCTCATGCCGTGCATGTTCCCCTCGAAGGCGAGGCAGAGCTGGTAGAGGAAGAGGCCCTGCAGCGCCTCATGGAAGCTGCGGGCGGGGTTCTCCGTGACCCAGTTGAGGGAGCGGGCCATCATCTCCAGCTCCTTTTTGCGCTCGGGGCGGGTCTCCGCGGCGGCCATCTCCTCGACCTTCTTCGCGTAGCGCTTGGTCAGGGTGATCATGCCCTCGCAGACGATGGCGACGGACTTGTAGAAGTAGTATTTCTCGATGCTGTCGCCGTAGGCGCCGGCGTCCTCGATCTCGCGCATCTTGGCCTCGGCCTCGGCCTTGATGGCCCCGAAGCCCTTGCGGATGGCCCGGTTGTAGTTGGTGCAGAGGTGTCCCACGGGGCCGCCGTCGGCGTGCCGGACGCTCTGGGTGGTGATGCCCGAGCCGTCGTTGGGATAGTAGCCCTCCATACGGTACGCGTTCGTCTTGGCGCTCAGGGAGTTCTTATCCCAGAAATCCGCCGTATCGACGACGTACTGGCCGTCCTCCGGGTCGATCAGGTAGGGATCGTTCTTCCGGGTGGAGATGTGGCCGCTCTTGAACTCCGCGGCCAGCGATTTGGCGCCGTACTCCGGATAGTAGGAGCAGGCGCGGTAGGTGCTGCCCAGGGCGCCTACGATGATGTCCTCATCCTCCACGCGCAGGGGGATGTTCTCATAGATGTACTTCATCGCCTTGGCCCGAAGGACCTCGCCGGTCATGCCCGGGTTGTTCTGATAGAACTCGGTGATGAGTCTGTAGCGGGAGATGTCTACCTTCGGTACGGTGTTGCGGTATTTCTCGCGCGTCTTGATCACGCGCATCGTCATTGGCTTCAGTGTGAACATGTACAAACCTCCTTTGGGTGATTTTCCTCCATTTGGCAGTATAGCACAGTTTTTTGCTGTTGTCACCAGAAAAATGCGCGGAAAGCAAAAAAGAAACAGGCGACCCGAAAACGGATCGCCTGTTTATGGCGGAGATGGAGAGATTCGAACTCTCGAGG
>JAEFAK010000018.1 GCA_016287555.1 Oscillospiraceae bacterium | reverse complement strand
TTTTTATCTTATGACGTAGTCAAAAAATTCGGTGTTTTCCGCTCCGAGCGCGCGGACGGCGGCGTCGGTGGCGCGGCGGTCGGCCTCGTCGTTGTAGCCGGGGATGAGCGGGATGCGCACACGCACGCGCTCCGGCCCGACGAGGGATATGAGCAGCGCGAGGTTGTCCAGCGCCGGGGCGGCCTCCCCGCCGGTATAGGCGCGGTATATCTCCGCGTCCGCGGTCTTTATATCGACGATGAAAAAATCGACGCACTCCGCAGCCGCGCGCACGCTTTCCGGCGGGACGCTGAGTGCCGTTTCGGCGTATATGCGCCAGTCCGGGCCGCAGAGGGAACGAAACCGCGCGATGAACGGGACGTGCAGCAGCGATTCCCCGCCGCCGAAGGTCACGCCTCCGCCCGTCGCGCGAAAGTAAAGGTCGTCTATCTTCAGTCTGTCATATAGCTCCTGCGCGGAGACCTGCTCGGCCCCGCGGGTCAGGACGTCCTTATTCAGGCAGTAGCGGCAGGAAAGCGGGCAGCCCGCTCCCGCGACGAGCGTCGTGACGCCGTCGCCGTCGGTCTCCATGCGCAGGCGGTCTATGACCAGCAGCGGATAGAGCGGCTCCGCCATCTCAGCCCTCCGCGCCGTCTTCTGCCTTCGGCACGACGGGGGTCGGGGTCTCGGGGATGCGCGCGTCCGGCTCGCGGCCGATTATCTCGCCGAATTCGTCGACGGCGGGCTCGCCCTCGAGCTCGAAATACCCGTCGTCGGGCACGGCCACGTCGCCCTCGAGCTCGAACCATTCGTCGTCGGGCGGGAGCGCCGTCTCGCCCTCCAGAGCGTCGGGAACGTAGGCGACGTCGCCGTCGAGGATGACGGGCTCGTCGGTCGGCTCGGGGTCGGGCGTGACCATGGGGACGTCGCCCTCGAGCTCGCCGCCGGGCTTGAGGATTATCTCCGGCAGGCGGCAGGCGGACATCGTGGCCGTCACGCCGAGCGCCAGCGCCGCGACGGTTACCCTCTTGCCGAGGGCGCGCCGGCGCGCGAGGGCGCTTTCAAGATAGCGCAGCTCGGCCTCGCATTTGGGGCAGGTGCCGCGGCAGGAGCCCTTGTGCTCGCACTCTCTGGTGACGAGCTCTATGTCGTTTTCCTCCGCGATGCGTCTGCGGATGTCGCGCAGGATCTTGCACTTGTCTTTTCCGGTCATGCTTATCGCCTCCGAGCATATGACGCGCGCCGCGCGGCGTTTGTTCCGCTTTTATTTCGCAAGCTCGCGGCCGAGGACGTAGCCGAAGGTCAGGCACGCGCCGTAATTCTGGCCGGGGATGCGGAAATTGTAGTAGTTGGCGTACATGTCGCCGACCATGGAGCCGACGCAGTAGAGGCCGGGTATCGGCTCGTCGTCCGCGTCGCAGACGCGCAGGCGCGGATCCGTGCGCGGCCCGCCGAGGACTGTGAAGAAGCGTATGTCGCTGAGCTCGCCGCCGTAAAACGGGGCCTCGCGTATCTCCTGCAGATACTCCGGGGACTTGTGGAAATCCGGGTCCTTCCCGGCGCGGCAGAGGGCGTTGTAATGCTCTACCGTCTCTATCGTCGATGCCGGCAGGCCGAGCTTTTCGATGAGCTCGGGGAGCGTGCCGGCCTTGACCATCTTCCCCTGCGCGACCTGATCCTCCCACTTGGCGAGGACGTTTTCCGGCGTGTCGTCCGGGCCGTCGCGCTGCCCGCCGTGGGCGCGCCAGCGGATGTCGCGGGCGTAGTTTGCTCCCCAGAGGGCGAAGGCGCGGCCCTTCGGCTCGCGCATGGTCGTCAGCGCCGTGTACGCGCCGTTCATATCCTCGTTGCAGTAGCGCTCGCCGCGGATATTGACGCGCAGTCCGCGGTGGGAGCCGTAGGGCAGGTTCGAGCCGAGGCGGCTGCCCTGGATCATCGCGGCCGCGGGCCACGTGCGCTGCCACGCCGCGCCCGCCCAGAGGGCCATCTTGTGCCCCTCGCCGCGGTAGAGCCCGCCGCCGGTATTGAAGCCTATGTCGTAGTCCGAGCCGTCGGCCGTGAAGTTCGGGGCCCACTGCGGGCAGTAGGCGCGCATCATCTCGGGATCCGCCGAGAAGTCGCCCGTCGCGAGGACGACGGCGCGCGAGGCCTCCGCGCGGACGAAGCCCTCGGAGGTCTCCGCGAGCACGGCCGTGACGCGGCCGTCCCTCTTTTCGAGCTGCCTTGCGGGAGCCGAGCGCAGGACGCGGCCGCCGAGGCGGAGGAATTCCTCCTCCAGCGCCTTGACCGCGAGAGTTATCCCCACGCCGGCGCGGGTGACGCCTTTTCCGACGAAGGCGTGCGTGCAGGGCGGCATCCATGTCGGGCTCTCGCGGTCGCCGCGGTTGCCGTCCTCGAGGACGACGTCGAGCCCCGCGGCGCGCAGGATGTCCGTCAGCCAGTCCATGGCCTCCTCGCTGCGGTTGAGCAGCGTGTACCATTTGCGCTGGTCGGGCAGGAAGGACGCGCCCTCGAGCTCCTGCAGCCAGAAGCGGTCGAGATCCTCGCGCTCGAAGCCGTGCTCTGCGAGCACCTTGCTGTACGCCGCGAAGACGGAGCCGCCGCGCCCGACGGGGCCGCGGCTGGCCGTCACGATGAGGACGTCGAGGCCGGCCTGCCTCGCGCTGAGCGCGCAGCAGAGGCCAGAGAGCCCCTCGCCGACGACGACGGCCTCGGCGCTTTCAGTGCGTATTATTTTATCCTCCGGCACCGGAGGGGGAGGTGTCAGAAAGCTCATGGCGTTACCTCTCAATGCGTTTTATACCAATCCCGGGCGTAGCCGAGATAGAAGTCCCGTATCATCTGATTTTTGCGGACGACGTTCGGGTCGTCGGCCTTGCCGGAGACGCGGGCGGAGAAGATGAAGCCGCCCTCCGGGGCGAGCGTATCGACATAGTTTTTAAGCTCCGCGAGCATGACCTCGTCGTCCGTCTCGGGGAAGCTGACGGGGCCCTGACTGTCCCACCCGCCGCAGATCATCAGGCGGCGGCCCCAGGTCTTCTTGATGCTGGGGAGGTCGTTGGAGGGCTGGGCGGGGTTCCATGCGCAGACGCCGAAATCCATCCACTCGGGGATGAAGAGCTCGCATTTGCCGCAGTCGTGCTTTTCGATGAAGGCGCCGCCGTTGAGCGCCGTCTCGGCTATGCGGCGGTGGAAGGGCTCGACGAGCTCGCGGTACGTCTCCAGGGAAATGAAGGGCGCGCGGGCGGTCGCCGTGTCGTCGGGGATGCATATAGACTCCGGCTTATAGTATTTGAGTATGTTCTTGAGGACGTTTTCCGAGAACGTGCAGATATAGTCGAAGAGCGCGTAGCACTCCTCCGGCTCCTCCATCATGGCGCAGAGGCCCTCCTCGAAGCCCATGAAGTCGCAAAGGCGCTGGAATATCTTGCCGAAGTAGAATATCGTCCCGTGGGTCGAGCGGTCTATCTTCTCAAGGTCCTTCTTCGCGAGCTGCTCCCAGTCTATCCCCGTCAGGTCGGGCGCCTTTATAAAGTCGCGCCACTTCGTTATGTCGTGCAGGACGTATCTGCCAGGTATGGGTATGGGCGCGCCGCCGAAGATATCCACCTTCCCGTCGTACTCGACGCCGAACTCGTCCTTATGGTATCCCGGCGCCTTGACGTCGACGAACGCGGAGCATTTGAACTCCGTGAAGTTCGTATTGGGCAGGTATTCGGGCATCTCGCCCCGATGCATGCGAAGCAGGTTTTCCTTTTCAGTCAGCATTTGCGTCATCTCCGGTCTTTTCTTCCAAATCGGGCATCCCGAGGGCCGTTTCGAGGATGAGCGTCGCCGCGACGGCGTCTATGCGGGACTTGCGCTTTTTCCCGGAAATGCCGCCCGCCGCCATTATGGAGTGCGCGGCGACGGTCGTCAGCCGCTCGTCTATCATGCGTATTTTCATGCCGCGCCCGCGCAGCAGCTCCGCCATGGCCTCGGAGCGCTCGGCGCGAGGCCCGCGCGAGCCGTCCATATTCAGCGGCAGTCCCAGCGCGGCGAGCTGCGCCCCGCGCGAAAAATAGAGCTCCGCGAGCTGCTTTGAGAGCCTGCCGGGCTCCCGCTCGACTATGACGAGCGTCTCGCCGGCTATCGTCCCCGTGAGGTCGGAAAAGGCGACGCCCGTCCGCGTGTCGCCGTAGTCTATCGCCATTACCTTCATCTGCGCCGCCTCCTTTTTGCGTATTATCCTACATATACACTTTAAGGCAATATCAGGTCGTTGTCAATCCGCTGTTGAAGTGGTATTATCTTGTCGAGGTGAGAGGCATGATCAAAAGACGGCTCATATGGCTCGCCGCGGCTGCCGCGCTCATCGGGGCGTTCTTCGCGCTCCGCAGGTCCCGCGCGGTCATGAACGCGGTAAACGACGCCGCGCTGAAGGTAAAGCGCGCGCTGGCCGCCGCCTGCTCCCCGGTGCGCTTTTCCGTCGGGGAGGCGCTGATCGTCCTCGCGGTCACCGCGGCGCTCGTCTTCATCGTATGCGCCGTTATCGCCGTTATAAAAAACAGGGGCTCGCGCCTGAAGGCCCTCGCCCGGCGCGCCCTGCTGGCGGCCGACGTCGTGCTGACCGTCTTCGTCATAATAAACTTCACCCTCGGCGCGTCGTATTACGCGGACGGCTTTTCCGAGCGCGAGGGCATAACGCCCCGCGGCGCGACCGTTGCGGAGCTGCGGGACCTGACGGAGGAGTTCACCTACATACTCAACGACAAGGCCGGCGGCGTCCCGCGCGGCGATGACGGGCAGATGCTCATGTCCGCCGACGAGATAATAGACCGCGCCGCGGGCGTCTACGCCGAGGCCGAGAAGGAGTTCCCCTCCCTCGCGGGGCCGGAGCGGCGCGCGAAGAAGATAACGTTCTCCCGAATAATGAGCCTTCTCGGCTATACGGGCGTCTACATGCCCTATACGGGCGAGGCCAACGTCAACGTCGACTTCCCGGCGGCCTACCTGCCCGACACCGTCGCCCACGAGCTCGCGCACCAGCGCGGCGTCGCCTCCGAGGATGAGGCCAACTTCGCCGCCATAGTCGCGGGGCTGACCTGCGGCGACCCGGTCTATGAATATTCCGCCGCGCTCAGCGCCTGGTCCGAGCTGGGCATCGCGCTCTGCGGGTACGACCGCGAGGCCTACTTCGAGCTCTACGCGACGCTCGATCCCGGCGTGCAGGCGGATATCGTCGCCTCCAACGAATACTGGGCTCAGTTCCAGGGCCCCGTGCGCGAGGCGAGCGACCGCGTCTACGACGCCTTTCTCAAGAGCTACGGCGAATCCAACGGCATCAAGACCTACAACATGGTCGTCGGCCTCCTGCTGGCGTATTACGGATAACGCGGCGCGTGTGCGGCAAAGCCCTGACCGTGGAAAACGGTCGAATACGGCCGGAATAGAATGTAGGGGGAGGGGCTTGCCCCTCCCGTCGTCTGCGGCGCGGGAGGTCCACGGGAGGGGCAAGCCCCTCCCCTACAGCGCGGATCGACGGCTTCGCCGCAAAGGATCGGATCGCGCCTTCACGACGCGGACGTCGATTCACCGGACGCCGATGCGTCCGCGCGGCAAACGGCGCGCAGCCCGAATAATACGGATAAAAAACTTCTTGCAATTTGAAGATTTATATGGTATTGTTAATTTCCGCACGGCAAGAACGCCGCGCGCATCAAGCTCCGGGAGGTGAGTCATTTGCCCAATATCAAGTCCGCCGAGAAGCGCGTCGAGCTCAGCAAGGCTCAGAACGCCGCCAACAAGGCCAAGAGGTCCGCTCTTCGTACCAGTCTCAAGAAGTTTGACGCCGCCGTCGCCGCCGGCGATAAGGAGGCCGCTTCCGCCTGCTACGCCGAGGCCGTCAGCAAGGTCGACAAGGCCGCCGGTCAGAACCTTATCCACAAGAACAACGCCGCGCGCAAAAAGAGCTCCCTCACGAGAGCGCTCAACGGCATGAACTGAACAAACACGGCAAGCTGAAGCGCTTGCCGTTTTGTTTTATGCGGCTGCTTTTCCCCCTCCTTTGCCGGCGGGCAATATCGGGCCGATGAAGGCGTCGGTCCCTGTGCGGACTGCGCCGCTCTTCCAATGCCCCGTGAAAACTCAAAGCCCCCGGACGCTCGTCCGGGGGCCTTGCTTTTATATTCACTTCGCGCCCGCGGGAAGCGCGTAGGGCATCCGCGCCGAGCGCCGCCGGCGGCGGCAATGCCCCTCATCAGTCAGCCGTTCGGCTGACAGCTTCCCCCAAGGGGGAAGCCGTTGGCTTGCTCCGCCTCTCACGGGAAGCGCGTAGGGCGCGATGCCCTCATCGCGCCGCCGTTACCCTCGTCTTTGCTTTTTATCTCGCTATCTTCGCGCCGCACTTTCCGCAGAACACGCCTGCGCCCTCGACGGGCGCGCCGCACTCGGAGCAGAATTTCGGAGCCGGCGCGGGCTGCGGAGCCGGAGCGGGCTGAGGGGCGGGAGCAGGCTGCGGAGCCGGAGCGACGTACTGCGGAGCCGCGTACTGCTGCGGAGCGGGAGCGGGAGTCGCGTACTGCGGGTACTGCGGGGCGTAATAGCCCGGAGCGGCCGCGCGCGGCCTGCGGCAGAGGTCGATCGCGCCGAGCAGGTTCTTGAGGATATAGAAAACGTCGGAGATGAAGAAAAGGCTGTACGCCAGCAGGAACGACCAGCCCCCCTGACGGAGGAACGCGAAAGCGTCGCTCAGAAGGCCGGAGCCGTTGACGATGCTCAGGAGGTTCCACCTGCCGATATACACCGCGAAGCCTCCTCTGACGATGACGTTGAAGATGAAAAGAAGAATGACAAAGATGACCTGAAGGCCGAGGAAGATGAACGCGATGATCGCGAGCGCCTTCTTCGCCTTCGGGGACTTGCGCCCGATGATGACGAAAACGGGGATGATGAACGCGACGATGATGCTCGGTATCATGAGCAGAAGCGAGGAAAGGAAAGGACGGAACGGGGCCCTGAAAGCCGCGAAGTACAGGACCGCAAGACCGAGTATCTCGACTGCGACGGCGATTATCGCAAAGATGAGGGAAACGTTTGCTCTTTTCTGCATGGCGTAAAGCCTCCCTTTATTATTTGAGCAAATTATAATCCCGGCGGCGAAAAATGTCAAAATCAAGTTGCGGCTCCGGGAGCCGCCCGGCGCGGCAGCACTCCCGTCCGGCCGCCGCAGCGTGAAAAACGCCCCTCCGAATGGAGAGGCGTTTTAAGCTATACCGCCGTTATATCTCGACAGTGCCCTCGTAGCACTTGACGGCGCTGCCCGTCAGGTAGACGCGGCCGCCCTCGTAGCGGATGATGAGGTCGCCGCCGCGGAGCTTGACGGTTATGTCCTCGCCGCGGGCGCAGCGCCCCGTCTCAATGGCGCAGACCGCCGCCGCGCAGGCGCCGGAGCCGCAGGCCATCGTCTCGCCGTTGCCGCGCTCCCAGGCGCGCATCATGAGGGTCGTCTCGTCGAGCACCTGCACGAACTCGGTGTTCACGCGCTCGGGGAATATCTTATCGTTCTCAAAGCCGGGGCCTATGGCCTCGAGGTCGAGCGCGTCGACGTCCTCGACGAAGACGACGCAGTGCGGGTTGCCGACGGAGAGGCAGGATATGGTGTGCTTGCCGCCCGCGACCTCGATCTCACGGTCGAGCACGCGCTCGCCCTCGAGCAGGACGGGGACGTTGTGCGGGCGGAAGTCCGCCTTGCCCATGTCGACGGTGACGGTGCTGACGAGGCCGTTCTGCGTATAGACGCGCATGCTGACGACGCCCGCGGGAGTCTCTATCTCCATGGAGCGCTTGGTCACGATGCCGTTGTCATAGAGGTACTTGCCGACGCAGCGCAGCGCGTTGCCGCCTATGCCGCCGTTGGTGCCGTCCATGTTGTATATGCTGACCTTCGCGTCCGCGACGCGGGAGGGCTGGACGAGCACGACGCCGTCGCCGCCGATGCCGAGGTGGCGGTCGGAGAGGCGTATGGAGAGCGATTCGGGGCTCTCGATGTTCTCCGTCAGGCAGTTGAAGTAGATATAGTCGTTGCCGCAGGTCTGCATCTTGGTAAAGTCGCGGCGGACGCGGGCCTTGCGCATATGGTTGATGTCCACGAGCTCGACGCTCTCGAGCGAGTAGCGCCCGCGCAGGCAGTCCGCGACGGCGGAGGCCGTATCGAGGCTCGTCAGGCAGGGGATGCTGCGCTCGACGGCCTTGCGGCGTATCTTGACGCTGTCGCGGGTCGGCAGGCGGCCCTTGGTCGAGGTGGAGATGACGTAGTCGACCTTGCCGGACTCGATGAGGGTGATGCCGTCGAGCTCGTAGGGGTCGTCCTCCTTATGGAGCTTGCCGACGGTGACCGCGTCGATGCGGACGCGGCGCAGCGCGGCGGCCGTGCCCTCGGTGGCGTAGATCGTGAAGCCGAGCTCGGCGAACTTTCTCGCGATGAGGACGGCCTCGGCCTTGTCCCTGTCCTTGACGGTGATGAAGACGCCGCCGGAGCGGCCCAGCTTGTACCCGGCCGCACGCAGGCCCTTGTAGAGCGCCTCCTCTATCGTCGCCGCGAGGCCGAGCACCTCGCCCGTGGATTTCATCTCCGGCCCGAGCTGGTTATCGAGGTTGGCGAGCTTTTCAAACGAGAAGACGGGGACCTTGACCGCGACGTAGGCGGGCTTGGGATAGAGCCCCGTCCCGTAGCCCATGTCGGCGAGCTTTTCGCCCAGCATGGCGCGGGTCGCGAGGTCGACCATGGGAAGGCCCGTGACCTTGCTTATATAGGGGACGGTGCGCGAGGAGCGGGGGTTGACCTCGATGACGTAGAGCTTGCCGTCCTTGATGAGATACTGGATGTTGATGAGCCCGCGCGTATCGAGGCCGAGGGCGAGCTTGCGCGTGCTGGTGACTATCGTCTCGCGCATGTCGTCGTCTATGTTCCACGAGGGGTAGACGGCGATGCTGTCGCCGGAGTGGATGCCGGCGCGCTCTATATGCTCCATGATGCCGGGGATGAGGATATCGTCCCCGTCGCATATGGCGTCGACCTCGAGCTCCGTGCCCATGAGATACTTGTCTATGAGGACGGGGTTTTCGATGTTCTGCTCGAGGATGATGCCCATGTATTCGCGTATGTCCTCCGAGCCGAAGGCGATGATCATGTTCTGCCCGCCGAGGACGTAGCTCGGGCGCATGAGGACGGGGTAGCCGACCTTCTCGGCGGCCTCCAGCGCCTCGGCCTCGGTCATGACGGTGAGGCCGGCGGGGCGCTCGATATTGAGCCCCTCGAGCAGCGCGTCGAAGCGGGCGCGGTCCTCGGCGGCGTCGATGCTGTCCGCGCTCGTGCCGAGGATGCGGACTCCCGCCTCGTCGAGGAAGTGGGTCAGCTTTATGGCTGTCTGCCCGCCGAAGGCGACGACGACGCCCCAGGGCTTCTCGACGGCGAGGATGCCGCTGACGTCCTCCGGGGTGAGCGGCTCGAAATAGAGCCTGTCCGCCGTGTCGAAGTCGGTCGAGACTGTCTCGGGGTTGTTGTTGACGATGACGACGTCGAAGCCCGCCTGCTTGAGGGCCCAGACGCAGTGGACGCTCGCGTAGTCGAACTCTATGCCCTGCCCGATGCGGATGGGGCCGGAGCCGAAGACGATGACGGTCCGCTTGTCGGAATTTTTCTCCTTGATGAACTCCGTCGCCTCGCACTCCTCGTCGTAGGTCGAGTAGAAGTAGGGCGTCTCCGCGTCGAACTCGGCGGCGCAGGTATCGACCATCTTGTAGACGGGGCGCAGCGGGCGCGGTATCGCGCGGCCAGAGAGCTTTTCTATCAGCGCGTCGGGATAGCCGAGGCGCTTGGCGCGCAGATAGAGCGCGTCGTCGAAGCCTCCGGCGAGCTCCTCGTCCATGCGGGCGAGGATGCGCAGACGGTAAATGAACCAGCGGTCTATCCTCGTCGCGGCGTATATCTCGTCCACGTCGAAGCGGCGGCGCAGCGCCTCATAGACGGCGAAGATGCGCTCGTCGGTGGCGGTATTCAGCTTTTCGCGGAGCTCAGAGTCCGTCAGCTCCGCCATATGCGGGCTGAAGAAGCTGTTCCTGCCTATCTCCGCGCCGCGGACGGCCTTCATCATGGCGGCCTCGAAGCTCTCGCCTATGGCCATGACTTCGCCGGTCGCCTTCATCTGCGTGCCGAGCGTGCGGGAGGCGTAGACGAACTTGTCAAACGGCCACTTGGGGAACTTCACGACGACGTAGTCGATAGAAGGCTCGAAGCAGGCCGTCGTCTTGCCGGTGACGGCGTTTTTGATCTCGTCGAGCCTGTAGCCGACGGCGATCTTCGTCGCGACCTTGGCGATGGGATAGCCCGTCGCCTTGCTGGCGAGCGCCGAGGAGCGGGAGACGCGGGGGTTGACCTCGATGATCTTGTATTCGAAGCTGTCGGGATTGAGCGCGAACTGGACGTTGCACCCGCCCTGCACGCCGAGCGCGTCGACGATGTTCATGGCGGCGGTGCGCAGCATGCCGAACTCATTGGCCGAGAGCGTCACCGCGGGCGCGACGACGATGCTGTCGCCCGTGTGGACGCCGACGGGGTCGACGTTTTCCATGCTGCATATGGTTATGATATTGCCGGCGCCGTCGCGCATGACCTCGAACTCTATCTCTTTCCAGCCGGCGACGCTCTGCTCGACGAGCACCTGATGTATCGGCGAGGCGCGCAGGCCGTTTTCGCATATCTCATGGAGCTCCTCGCGCGTCCCGGCCATGCCGCCGCCCGTCCCTCCGAGGGTGAAGGCGGGGCGGATTATGAGCGGGAGGCCGACCTCGTCGGCGAAGGCCATGGCGCTCTCGACGTCGTTGACGACTGTCGAGGGGATGACGGGCTGGCCTATGGCCATCATCGTATCCTTGAACATCTGCCTGTCCTCGGCCTTGTCTATGGTCTCGGGGCTCGCGCCGAGCAGGCGGACGTGCATCTTATCGAGGAAGCCCTCCTTGGCCAGCTGCATCGAGAGGGTGAGGCCGTTTTGCCCGCCGAGCGTGCTCAGCAGGCTGTCGGGCCGCTCGCGCTCGATGATGCGGCGCAGGACGGGGAGGCTCAGCGGCTCGATGTATATCCTGTCGGCCATCGCGCCGTCGGTCATTATCGTCGCGGGGTTGGAGTTTACGAGCACGACCTCGAGCCCGTCCTCCTTGAGGGCGCGGCAGGCCTGCGTGCCCGCGTAGTCGAATTCGGCGGCCTGCCCGATGACGATCGGGCCGGAGCCGATGACCATGACTTTTTTTATTCCTCTGGCAAGCGGCATCTCAGCACACTCCCTTCAAAAACTCGTCGTAGATGAACGACATATCGTCCGGTCCTCCCGCCGTGGACGGGAAAAACTGCAGGCTCAGCGCGGGGATGTCCGTATATCTGAGGCCCTCTACGGTGTCGTCGTTGATGTTGACGAAGGCGACGCGCGCCCCGTCGAAAGCGCCCGCGACGGCCCAGCCGTGGTTCTGGGAGCTTATCCTGACCCTTCCCGTCGCCGTATCGCGCACGGGCTGGTTGCCGCCCCTGTGCCCGCAGGGCATGCGGTAGCACTCCCCGCCTGCGGCGAGGGCCATGATCTGGTGGCCGAGGCCGAAGCCGAGCAGCGGGATCTCCCTTTTGAGCAGCTCGCGAACGGTCTCTATCGCGGCCCCGTAGGCGTGGGGATCGCCGGGCCCTCCCGAGAGGACGACGGCGCCGGCCCCGTCGAGCAGGACGTCGGCGGGCGTATCCCAGCCCAGCGCGGCGACGCCGCAGCCGCGCTTATTGAGCTCGGCGACTATGTTTCCCGGCTCGCCGAAGTCGAGCATGGCGACGATGCGCTCCGATCCGCCCGGCGCGTCGAACATCTGCGGGGCGCGCGGAGCCGCGGGGACGAAGGCCTCGTGGGAGGCGAGGCGCGCCTTCTGCTCGGGCGTGAGGGTGCGCGATCTTGTAATAATGGCGTTCATCGGGCCCTTCGCGCGGATAAGACGGGTCAGCCGCCTCGTATCCACCCCGCAAAGCCCGGGAACGCCGTTTTTCGTCATATATTCGTCGATGGTGCCCTCGGAGCGGAAATTCGAAGGCTCCCCGCAAACGTCGCGGACGATGTACGCCGCGAGCGCGGGCTTTCCCGCCTCGGGGACGACGCCGTAATTGCCGGCGACGGGGAACGTCGAGCAGACGATCTGCCCGGAAAATCTCGCGTCGGACATCTCCTCGGGCCATCCGACGACGGTCGTCGAGAAGACGAGCTCCCCGAACGCGTCGACGGGAGCGCCGAAGGCCTGCCCCTTGAAAACGTCGCCGCTTTCACAGAAAAGGTATGCGTCCATAAAATCCTCCGATCCGCCGGGGGTCCGGCAGAAAAAGTCCATTTTGCACAGGTACTTGCCTAACTTGTTATTTTAATGCATTTCCGTCCGATTTTCAACTAAAACATGCGCTAAACTGCAAGTTTTTTGCCCGTATAATTCATTTGCGCACGTTTGCGCGCCCGCGCGCTGTTTGACAAACGAAACGCCCGGTTATATAATAAGTCGTCGGCGGGAGATGTCCCGCCGGCATCTTTGCATCGCACTTGCGGCAGTCCGCGCCGTTGCCTCCCCTGCGTAAGGGGATGTGCCGAACGGAGCGCTGCGGAAGGGTCGTTCCGCGCATCCGCGGGCCGCGCGTCCGCCAAAGGCTCCCTTTGCGAAAGGGAGCTGCCGCGGCAAAGCCGCGGCTGAGGGATCGGATCCGATCCCCCCTGTATTCCCCCCTTTTTCGCAGACGGGGGGCTCATTCCTGCAATCATCATCACAAAGGAGCGATATATATGCGTCAATTCAAAGCCGAATCCAAGAGACTGCTGGGGCTGATGATCGACTCGATCTACACCCACAAGGAGATATTCCTGCGCGAGATCATCTCGAACGCCTCGGACGCCATAGACAAGCTCGCCTACCGCGCGCTGACGGACGACAGCGTCGGCGTCGCCCGCTCCGACTTCGCGATAACCATCGAGGTCGACAAGGACGCGCGCACCATAACCGTCACCGACAACGGCATAGGCATGACCGCCGAGGAGCTCGACTCCAATCTCGGCGTCATCGCCCGCAGCGGGAGCGGCGAATACAAGGCCGCCGCCGAGGGCGAGGACGCGCCAGACATCATCGGCCAGTTCGGCGTCGGGTTCTACAGCGCCTTCATGGTGGCCGACAGCGTGACGGTCTATTCCCGCGCCTTCGGCGCGGACGGGGCCAATGTCTGGCAGTCGAAGGGCGCCGAGGGCTACACCGTCAAGCCCTGCGAGCGCGAGCAGGTCGGGACGAGCGTCGTCATGCACGTCAAGCCCGACACGGAGGACGAGAAGTATTCCGAGTTTCTCGAGACGTGGCGCCTGCGCGAGCTCATCAAGAAGTACAGCGACTACATCGCCTGGCCCATAAAGCTCGAGGGCGAGACGGTCAACAGCATGAAGCCCATCTGGCAGCGCGCCAAGAGCGAGGTCTCCGACGAGGACTGCGCGAAGTTCTATAAGGAAAAGTATTACGACACCGAGGACCCCGCCGCCGTCATCCGCGTCAGCGCCGAGGGCATCGTCAGCTACAAGGCCATGCTCTTCATCCCCTCCCGCGCGCCGTACAATTACTACATGCGCGACTATAAGGCCGGCCTCTCGCTCTACTCAAACGGCGTCATGATCATGGAAAAATGCACGGACCTGCTGCCGGAGTGCTTCCGCTTCGTGCAGGGCGTCGTCGACTCGGCGGACCTCTCGCTGAACATCTCGCGCGAGATGCTCCAGCACGACAGGCAGCTCCGCGCCATAGCCTCCAACCTCGAAAAGAAGGTCAAAAACGAGCTGGAAAAGATGATGAAGGACGACCGCGAGAAGTATGAAAAGTTCTTCGCCGCGTTCGGCCTCCAGCTCAAATACGGCGTCGTCAGCGGCTTCGGCGAGAAGCGCGAGCTGCTGCGCGATCTGCTGCTCTTCCCCTGCTCCGGGCACGACAGGCCCGTCTCCCTCGCGGAGTACGCCGCGGCCATGCCCGAGGGCCAGCCCTATATCTACTGGGCTCGCGGCGACAGCGCGGCTCTGCTCGAGCGCCTGCCGCAGGCCGAGCTCGTGCGCGACGCGGGCTACGAGGTGCTGTACCTGACCGAGGAAGTCGACGAATTCGTCGTCAACGCGCTCGGCGAGCAGGGCGGCAAGGAGCTCCGCAGCGTCACGGCCGACGATCTGGGCCTCCCCGCGAGGACGACGCAGGCCGAGAGCGAGAAGCGCGCCGAAGAGGCGAAGGACCTGCTCGACTTCGTAAAGGAGACGCTCGGCGGCGCCGTCGCCGAGGCGCGCCTGACGGACAAGCTCAAGAGCTGGCCCGCCTGCATCGCGGCCAAGGGCCCCATCAGCATCGAGATGGAGCGCTATTTCAACTCCCTGCCCGGCGCGGGCGAGAAGGTCAAGGCCGAGCGCGTGCTCGAGCTCAACCCGGAGCATCCCGTCTACGCGAAGCTGCGCGAGGCGTTTGAAACCGACCGCGACCGCGCCGACGCGATAGCCCACGCGCTCTATTTCGAGGCGCTCCTCGTCGCGGGCGTGCCTCTCGACGATCCCGCCGAACTCGCCGGCCTCATAAACGAACTGCTGGTCTGACGCGCACCCCCTCAAAGCCTTCCCCCTTGGGGGAAGGTGGCACGGCGCAGCCGTGACGGATGAGGGGCATCGCACAAGACTCCCAAACGGCTCCCTCCGGGGAGCCGTTTTTTGGAACTTTTTCCCCTTTTCTCGCGTCAAACGGGAAAGGAGATGTATGGTATGAAAAAACTGCTCTGCCTGCTTCTCGCGCTGGCGCTGTGCGCGGCGCTCCTGCCCTGCGCGCTCGCCTTCGTAGACGTCGCCCCCGGCGACTACTATTACGACGCGGTCGACTGGCTTTCCTCGCGCGAGATAACGACCGGCACCGGCGGAGACGCCTTCTCCCCCGACAAGACCTGCACCCGCGCCGAGACGGTGACGTTCCTTTGGCGCATCATGGGCGAGCCCGCGCCCGCCGCGTCCGACTGCGCCTTCACCGACGTCGACCCCGACGCATACTACTATAAGCCCGTCCTCTGGGCGGTCGAAAACGGGATAACCCGCGGCACCTCGGAGACGGCGTTCGAGCCCGGCGGCGAGGTCTCCCGCGCCATGGCCGTGACTTTCATTTACAGGACCCTCAAGCTGCAGGGCAAGGGCTACGGCGGCGACCCCTGGGCCTTCCGGCTCGACTTTACGGACGCCGACGACGTTCCCGGCTGGAGCTACGAGGCCTTCTGCTGGACGACCTCCAACGGCATCGTCCGCGGCGCGGACGGCGCGCTCCTCCC
>JAEFAK010000216.1 GCA_016287555.1 Oscillospiraceae bacterium | reverse complement strand
CGGTCTGAAATCGACGTAGTCGGCGGAAACGAGCCTGTAATCCACGCCGCCGTTCAGGCCCTCGACGGCGAATTTATGCCCCGCGCCGTGTATGTGCCCGTAAAAGCAGCGGCGCACGCCGTAGCGCGAGAGAAGGTCGAGCATCTCACGGCATATATAATCCCGGAATATCGGCGGATAATGCAGAAAGCAGAGCTTTTCAGCGTCCCCGGCGGCCTTCAGCGAGGTCTCGAGGCGGCCGAGCTCGCGCTCCATGATCTTCTTATCGTGCGCAGCGCCGGTCTCCTCCTCGTAAAACCAGCCCCGCGTCCCGCAGACGGCAGTCTTTTCGTCGTACATGACGCAGTTATTATTGAGTATCTCAATATTAACGATGCCGTTTTCGGCGAAAAAGCGCTCGGCCTTGGCGCGTGTCGTCCACCAGTAATCGTGGTTGCCCTTGAGGACGATCTTTTTCCCCGGCAGAGAAGCGATGAAGCGGAAATCCTCCAGACAGTCGGCTATGGACATGCCCCAGCTCAGGTCCCCGCAGAGAACGCACACGTCGTCCTCCGCCAGAGCGGAAAAGCCCTCGCGGAGCTTGTCGGCATGGTTTTCCCAGCGGGTCCCGAAGACGTCCATGGGCTTATCAGAGGCCATGGACAGATGAAGATCGCCTATCGCGTACAGCGCCACTAAGCTACCTCCCGAATCTCAGCACGACTCCCGGCATCTCCTCTTTGGATGCGAAGTCCGTATGGACCGGCTTTTTCCCGCGCAGCGCGGCGAGCGGAGCGGGAGGCTGAGTTCCGGTCAGCTCCGCGAGCTCGAATATGGCGTCGGTCCCCTCGCATTTCGGAGCGGAGCCGAGGCCCTCTATGACGGCGGCGCAGAACTTATAGGGGCTGGCCGTCGAGACGATGACGGCGGGTCTTTCCGCGCCGGTCCTCTTCCTGTATTCCTCGAGAACGTGCCAGGCCACTGCGGTGTGCGTGTCGATGAGCGTCCCGCAGTCCTTCCAGGCCCGGCCTATGGCCGCCTTCGTCTCGTCCTCCGTGCAGCAGCCGGCCGCGAAGCTCTCGCCGAGCTTCGCCTTCAGGCCATCGGGCAGGGAGTATATCCCCTCGCCGCCGAGCTTTCCCATCAGATCGCGCACGAGCGCGTCGTCCTTGCCGGACTCCTCGAAGAGCAGTCTTTCGAGGTTGCTGGAAATGAGTATGTCCATCGAGGGCGAGACCGTCGTCATGAGATTGCGGCGTCTGTCGTAGACGCCCGTCTCGAAGAGATCGGTCAGCACTCGGTTGGAGTTGGAGGCGCAGATGAGCTTTCCCACGGGCACGCCCATCTTCATCGCGTACCAGCCGGCGAGGATGTCGCCGAAGTTGCCGGTCGGGACGCAGAAATCTAGCTTCTCCCCCGCCTTGATCTCGCCCGCGGAGACCATGTCGCAGTAGGCGGAGACGTAGTAGGCTATCTGCGGGAGCAGGCGGCCCCAGTTTATCGAGTTGGCCGAAGAGAGGAACGTCCCGCTCTGCGCGAGCTCCGCGCGGATGCTCTCGTCGGAGAATATGGCCTTGACGCCGCTCTGCGCGTCGTCGAAGTTGCCCAGCACGCCGCACACGCCGACGTTGCCGCCCTCCTGCGAGGTCATCTGCAGCTTCTGCACGTCGGATACGCCGTCGCGCGGATAGAAGACGAGGATGCTCGTCCCCTCGACGTCGCGGAAGCCCTCGAGCGCGGCCTTGCCCGTATCGCCGGAGGTCGCGACGAGGATCATGACGCGGCGCGTATCTCCATTTTTGCGCATGGAGGCCGTCAGCAGACGCGGCAGCATCTGAAGCGCCATGTCCTTGAAGGCGCAGGTCGGCCCGTGCCAGAGCTCGAGCATGCCCGTCCCCGGCTTTACGATGCGCGTCGGAGCGACAGCGGGGCTGTCAAAGCCCGAGTAGGCCGCCTTCGCCATGGAGAGAAGCTCCTCGTAGGAAAACTCGTCGAGATACTTCTTCATGATGAACGCCGCGCGCTCGGGATAGGTCATCGGGGTCATGCGCCCGACGAAATCGGGTTCGAGCGCGGGGATCGATTCGGGAAGATAGAGCCCGCCGTCCTCCGCGAGGCCGCGGGTGATGGCCTCGGAGGCCGAGACGGACTTCCCGGCGTTTCTTGTGCTTACATACCGCATATCTGCGTCACCACTCTCATCAGATTATTGTAGAAAATGTCGCGCGCGGTTGCCTCCGGGCAGCCGCGGGCAACGAGCAGATCGAAAACTTTTCCGACGTCCTGGACTCCTGCTATGCCGGCCGGGAGCGTGTCGCACCCGTCGAGATCGCAGCCGATGGAGATATTCTTTTCCCCACCGAGCTCCAGAAAATGCTCGATATGATGCACTGCGTCCTCCACAGTCGCCTGTTTTTCGCCGTCCACGAGGAAAGCCGAATACAGATTCAGCCCGGCCACCCCGCCTTTTTCGACTATCGCGCGGAACATGTCGTCCGTCAGATTGCGCGTATGGGCGCAGAGCGCGCGGGAATTGCTGTGGGAGGCTATGAAGGGGCCCTCGCAGGTCTCGGCGACGTCCCAGAAGCCGGGGTCGGACAGATGCGAGACGTCGACGATGAGGCCGCAGGCATTCATCTCGCGCACGAAGGCCTTGCCCTCGGCGGAGAGCCCGCGCTCCGGCTCTCTGGAGTTGGTCCCGGAGATGACGGTCGGCGTATTCCACGTCAGGCAGACGGAGGAAACGCCCTTCGCCTTGAGCTCCGGCAGTCTGCCTGTATCGCAGTCAAAAACGTGCGCGCCCTCGACGGATATGAACGCCGCCGCGGCGCCGGCCTCGGCGGCCTTTTCAGCCCCCCCCGCCGTGCGACAGAGGCGCGCGGCCTCGCCCGCCGTCTC
>JAEFAK010000215.1 GCA_016287555.1 Oscillospiraceae bacterium | reverse complement strand
GCTCGGAGCTCTCGAAGCGAAGCTTCTAAAATAAAAAAAAACAAAGCGCCGGTACGGATATTCCGTACCGGCGCTTTTTCGCGCTTTGATTATTTGGCTTCCTCTTTGACGACAGGAGACTCGGGGGCGTTCCTGCGGATGGAATCGATGCCGTTGAGGCAGGAAGCCTTGGCCTTGTAGCCCTCGCCGACGGCGATGATCTCGCCGTTGCGGGCCTTCAGGCGGAAGCGGAACTCGCCGGCCTTGTCCTTATAGACCTCGAACTTCGGGTTCGTGACGGTCTCGAATCCGGCGACGGTCTGATCCTCGAGCTTGGCGTCAACGGCGTTCTTGCGGACGCTCTCGATGCCGTTGAGGCAGGCGGACTCGGTGCTGTAGATCTCGCTGGTGGCAATGACTTCGCCGTTGGAAGCCTTAAGATTGAACATAAAACCGGACTTGGTGGTCTTGACTAAGAATTTTCCCATGATCTTTACCTCCTGTTATTTCTTGCCGAGCAGCCCGCCCAGCTTGTCTGCGACTGTATCCTTGACGTTTTCGGCGGTCTCTGCGAGCTTGCCCGCGCCCCCGCCGAGCTTGGCCTTGATCATCTCAACGAGAGCCTTGATCTGCTCGTCGGGAAGGTCGACTCCGAGGAGCTTTTCGACCGTCTTGATCGGGTCTTTCTTGAAATCGGCCGCGAGAGACTTGTCGTTTTTTATCTTGTCCACAAGCTCGCCCGCGGACTTTTTGATGTCAAATGCCATTGCACGGCCTCCTTTTCTTTCATTTACCAAAATTATACCACAACTTGCGCCCATTTCAAGGGCATTTCGACTCTTTTTTTGTTCGTTTCAGCAGCCCTTCTGCCAGCGCCAGCTGTCGCGGCACATGTCGTCTATGGTCTTTTCCGCGCGCCAGCCGAGGACGCGCTCGGCCTTGGAGGGATCGGCATAGAAGGAGGCTATGTCGCCCGCGCGGCGCGGGGCAAACTCATAGGGTATCTTAACGCCGTTGACCCGCTCGAAGGCGTCCACTATCTCAAGGACGCTGGTGCCGCGCCCCGTCCCGAGATTGAATATCTCGGTGCCGGTGTTTTTCTCGGCGTATTCGAGGGCCTTGACGTGCCCCTTCGCCAGATCGACGACGTGGATATAATCGCGCACGCCCGTCCCGTCGACGGTGTCGTAGTCGTTGCCGAAGACGCTGAGTTTCTCGCGGATGCCCGCGGCGACCTGAGTTATATAGGGCATGAGGTTATTGGGGATGCCGTTCGGCTTTTCGCCGATGAGGCCGCTCTCGTGCGCGCCGAGGGGATTGAAGTAGCGCAGGAGGACGACGGACATCTCCGGATCGGCCGAGGCGGCGTCGGTCATGATGCGTTCGACCATGAACTTCGTCCAGCCGTAGGGATTGGTGCAGCGGCCCTCCGGCATCTCCTCGACGTAGGGCGAGGGGTTGTCCTCGCCGTAGACCGTCGCGGACGAGCTGAAGACGACGCGGCGGCAGCCGAAGCGCTTCATCGTTTCGAGCAGGGTCAGCGTCGTATCGAGGTTGTTGCGGTAGTATTTGATCGGCTGCGCGACGGATTCGCCGACGGCCTTGAAGCCCGCGAAGTGCACGACGGAGTCGATCTCAAACTCGCCGAAAAGAGCCTCGAGCGCGGCGCCGTCGGCCACGTCGATGCGCCTGAAGGCGGGGGTCTTCCCCGTTATGCGGCCTATGCGCTCCATGACGGACTCCTCGCTGTTGGAGAGGTCGTCGGCTATGACGACGTCATAGCCCGCGTTTATCAGTTCAACGGCCGTATGCGAGCCTATATAGCCCGCGCCTCCGGTCAGCAGTACCATGGTCTCCTCCTTAGTATCCGAGCGGTTCCCTGACGAGATAGACGTCCATTTTTCCTATCCCGCCCATCTTCTTATAGAGCACGACGAGCCCGTTGCATATCCTGTCCGGGCTGGAGCAGTCATGGCAGCGCATGGGCTCGCTGAGCGCGCAGGGCGTCTGCCTTTTGAGGCGGCGGGCATTGAGCGGGGAGGCGACGTTGCGCGCGCGGTCGAGCGCGGAGGCGAAGTCGGGCGCTATCTTGTTCACGCCCGCGACGAATATGACGCGCTCATGGCCGTACAGCGTCTGAGCGACGCGGTTGCCCGTGCCGTCGATGTTGATGAGCTCGCCCGTCTCTGCAAGGCCGTTGACGCTCGTCAGATAGACCTGCGTATGGCAGGCGGCTATCCTCTCGGCGTTGGGGTCGGCGGCCTTCTGATGCCATTTGACGTCGTTGTGCGTCTTCAGGCGCTCGTAGACGCCGAGCTGGTCGATCGTCACGGAGCCGCCTATTCCGATGCTCTTCCCGTCGAGCTCGCGGTCGAGCTCGTCGGCGGCGTCCTTCGCCGTATCGAATATCTTTACTCCGAAGCCGTTTTTCTCAAGAGTCGCTTTAAGCTTTTCCAGGTCCATGATCATACCTCCGGATGCTTTTTTCTAAAGGATAACATATCCCGCGCGCAAAATAAAGCGGCAAATACGCTTTGAGAGCAAAAGAGGGATTTACAATTGCTGCCTTTCGTGCTATGTTGATGCGACGAGGTGAACTCATGAAGACAGATCTCACGGAGGGCAGCATAGGAAAAAAGCTCACGCTCTTCTTTCTCCCCATCGCCGCGGGCACCCTCTTTCAGCAATTATATAACGCAGCCGACGCCGTCATTGTCGGCAAATTCGTCGGAACGGTAGCGCTCGCCGCAGTCGGCGGGAGCTCGGCAAACGTGACGAATCTGCTCATAGGCTTTTTCGTCGCCCTCTCCGGCGGCTCAGGAGTCGTCCTCGCGCAGCTTTTCGGCGCGAAGGACAATTCCTCCATGCTCCGGGCGACGGGGACCTCCTTCGCCTTCTGCCTCGCCGCGGTCGCCGGGCTGACGGCGATAGGCCTCATCTTCACTCCCGCCTTCCTGCGC
>JAEFAK010000214.1 GCA_016287555.1 Oscillospiraceae bacterium | reverse complement strand
ACAGGCCACTTCTATTCGCTATCTTTTTTTACCTTTTGTCACACATCATTGTACAACCCACAACTCTTCGACGACCGTGACGTGTATCGTCGCCTCGGAGTCGCTCCCCGTATCGTTGGCGTAGTAGACTGTGATGGTAGCCTCGCCCTCTCCGACGGCCGGGATGAAGAGAGGGGCGGAGAACTTGCTGTCATATTCTCCCCAGCGGCAGTCGACTACGCCGTAGCTGTCGAGTCCGTAGGATATCGCGACGGAGGAGGGGCAGTCAAAGTTCACTTCGACGCGTTTCGTTTCGCCGACCCTGAGCGTGAGCTCCGGATCGGAGACCCAAATGGTCGAGGCGGCGTTTTTGGCCTGCTCGATCTCATATACCTCGGCGGGAGTCATGGGCGAAGCGAAGAAGGAGGCTCCCGTCGCGTAGTTTATCGGCACGGCGAGATAGAGCCCGTTGCCGCTCGGATAGTAGGCCATGACGACGCCCGCGGCCTCGCCGTGACAGGTGATGAGCGGGCCGCCGCTGCTGCCGGAGGATATGTCCGCCGTAAACTGGAGGACGGGGTAGTCGGGGTCGGCCATGTCGAGACGGCCCTGCGAGGAGACTATGCCCTCGGAGATGCTGTACCAGAGCGAGAGGGGCCCGCCTATGGCGTAGACGCGCAGGCCGGGGCTCAGCGCGTCGGAATCGCCGACGGGGATGTAGGGGAAGGCGCGGACCGTCCGCCCGTCAAGGCAGGTCTTTTCCAATTTTATGACGGCGAGGTCGCGCAGACTGTCGTACCAGAGCACGGAATCGACGGAGTATTCGCGCCCGTCGGCGGTCTTCGCGCGCATGACGCGGCAGTTTTCAAGCTGGTGATAGCAGATGAGGGCCGTCCCCTCGGAGTCAATGAAGAAGCCGGAGCTCGTGGAGTGAGGCATGCCGTCGGCGAGGTCCTCCTCGGTCGAGTAGCTCGTTATGCAGATGACGGCGGCCGAGCAGCGCTCGAATATCTCCTCCGCCGTATAGACGGGCTTGAGGCAGTCCGCGTAGGCGGCCAGCGGGGTCTTAAGGATGGCCTCGCGGGTTATCGCGCCGGAGGCGCACAGCCGCTCGATGAGCTTCGGGCCGGCCTTGGTGCGCGTCAGCAGCGCCGCATAGAGGAGCTGGGCCGCGTCGGCGCGCGTGAACTGCGCCGTATCGCCCTCTCCGAGGCCCAGAGAGGCCGCGAAGGCCGGAGCCGCGCCCCAGGTGAAGTCGCCGGCGCGGTCGTCGTAGCCGAGCATGCGCAGCAGCATCGTGCAGAAGTCTTTGCAGCATACCGCGCGGGCCCCGGCGAAGGTGCCGTCGGGCTGCCCGGCGCAGAGGCCGAGGGCCGCCGCAGTCGCGATATAGCCCTTCGCGTCCTCCGAGACGTCGGCAAAGCCGCATTCGGAGGCGGGGAGCGGAGCCGCTCCGGAGGTCTTGACGAGCAGCACGGCGGCCTCCTCGCGCGTCATCGCGCCGCCGGAGAGCCAGGCTTCCGCGCCGCCGGAGACGATGCCGAGGTCGGCGAGCGTTCCCGCGGCGGTCTCGTCGAAGGTTATGGCCGCGCCGGCAAGCGGAGCCGCCGCGAGAAGCAGCGTCAGCGCGAGCAGGAGCGGGAGTATTCTTTTCAGGGCGTTGCGCATATGGCGTCCCTCCGTCGCAGTACTTAATCTAACTCAATATATTACCACTTTTTGCGCCATAACTCAATATGAAGCGGCGCGGGAGCGGGATTTATTTTGCGCCCGCAGTCCGCCCGGGCGCGCGGGCGTTGACTTTTTATCGCCGCGGGCATATACTTTTCCTGCTATGAGCAAGATCGTTGATTGGATAAAACATAATAAGTGCGTTTGGCTCTCGCTCTACGTCGTGCTCTACCTCATCATGTACTTCACCCTCGAGCACGCCATTACGGAGGGCTACTGGGTCTCGTGGTGCCCGCTGGACGATATGATACCGTTCTGCGAGTACTTCGTCGTGTTCTACGTCATGTGGTTCCCCGTCATAGGGCTGACGGGCTTTATCCTTCTGATATTCGACCGCGACACGTTCTCGCGCTACATGTGGTTCATCATGGCGGGCTTTTCCATCGGGACGATGATCTGCGCCCTCATCCCCAGCGGGCAGGACCTGCGCCCCGCCCTGACGGGGGAGAATATCTTCCAGCGCCTCGTCATGAGCCTCTACGATACCGACACGAACACGAACGTCATGCCGAGCATCCACGTCGTCGCGGCGATAAACGTCGCGTTCGCCGCTTTTTACACGAAGCGGTTCGATAAGCTTGCCGTCAAGATCGTCGCCGTCGCGCTGGCGGTCCTGATAAGCGCTTCGACGGTGCTGATAAAGCAGCATTCCATCCTCGATATCTTCGCCGCGATGGCGCTGTGCGCCATACTCTGGCCGTTCATTTACCGCAGGAAGAAGGACAAGAAGCATGATGGAGAGAAAGTACGCTGAGTTCGCGGCCGAAAAGGCCGTCGAGCTGCTCGCGATAGACAGCCCCACGGGCTATACCGCCCGCGCGGCCGAGTGGGTCGAAAAGGAGTTTTCCGCGCTCGGCTTCGCCGCCTCGGCGACGAAAAAGGGCGGCGTGCTCATAGACCTCGGCGGGGAGGACGCGGAGGACGCGCTCCTGCTCGAGGCGCACGCCGACACGCTGGGCGCCATGGTCGCGGAGATAAAGAGCTCCGGGAGGCTCCGCGTGACGAATCTCGGCGGCATGCGCGCGGAAAACGGCGAGGCCGAGAACGTCCGCATTTATACGCGCGGCGGCAGGGTATACGAGGGCACGCTGCAGCTGTGCAACGCGTCGGTCCACGTCAACGGCGAATACGGCGAGACGAAGCGCAGCTTCGACACGACCGAGGTCGTCATCGACGAGGACGTATCCGACGAGAAGGCCGTCCGCGCGCTGGGTATAGAGGTTGGCGATCTCGTCTGCTTC
>JAEFAK010000017.1 GCA_016287555.1 Oscillospiraceae bacterium | reverse complement strand
AGGTTTAATTATGAGCTTACCTGTGATATCAATAAAAGGGTTCCCAGAGTTTTCATAGGTGAATAATTGCTCTAAAAACTATTTATTAAGAGGTGCTAATCCGCGAAAATTCTAATAGGAAATTATCTGAAATAAGGATATAATTTCATCTTAGAATTCTATTTTTCGGAGCAAATTAATGCAAGAGTTATTAGCCAAATTAAATGACAGCCAGAAAGAGGCTGTAACCACAACTGAAGGATATGTAAGAGTCATTGCGGGAGCTGGAAGCGGCAAGACAAGAGCATTGTCTTACCGCTTTGCTTATCTTGTAAATGGTCTTGGAATTATGCCTGGACATATACTATGCGTGACTTTTACCAATAAGTCAGCCAATGAGATGAGACAGAGAATCCATATGCTGACTGGGGATAATGATACTGGCTATATTAATACATTTCATGGCTTTTGTGTTTCTGTCCTTCAAGAGGACTCCCATGCAATCCAGTATCCTAAGAGTTTTCTTGTGCTGGATAATTCTGATATCGATGACATATTGAAGATTATCTATGAAGAACGCGGACTGTCTCTTCGTGACAAGACCTTTAGCGCGGCCCGGGATATGTTCGAGATGAGAAAGTGCGTTAAAGAACCTGATTATTTTCTTGATATGCTTAATATGTCCATAGATTCACTTAAAGAGAAATACGATAAAGCTACTGAGGTAGATGATATTCTTTTTTACGGTTATCTGTATCAGGAAAAGAAATGCTTTGGACTCGACTACAACGACCTCATCAAGTTCTCGCTCTACATTTTCGAGCAGAACGAGGATATACGCCTGAAATGGCAGCAGCGGCTGGAGTATATCATGATAGACGAATTCCAGGATATAGACCAGCTGCAGTACCAGCTCATGGAGGTCCTCTGCGGATATCACAAGAACCTCTTCATCGTCGGCGACCCGGACCAGACGATATACACCTGGCGCGGGGCCAACGTCAAATACCTGCTCGATTTCGACAGGCAGTTCCCCGACGTCAAAACGATCATGATGATGCGAAACTACCGCTCTACCCCGCAGATAATCGCGGCGGCGAACTCCATGATCTCCAAAAACGTCTCACGCATCAAAAAGGACCTTATCCCCACGCTGCCGGACGGCGGCTCCGTCCTCTGCCACCACGCGAAGACCGCCGAGGCGGAGGCCGGGTGGATAGCCGACAGGATGAACGAGCTGCACGACGCGGGCGTGCCCTTCAGGGACATGACCGTGCTCTACCGGGCGCACTACGTCTCGCGCTCGGTAGAGGACGTCCTGCGAAAGCGGGAAATACCCTATACGATATACAGCGGCGTGCAGTTTTTCGGGCGCGCCGAGATAAAGGACGCGCTGAGCTACCTGCGCATGATGGTATACCGGGACGATCTCTCCTTCCGGCGGGTCGTGAACGTCCCCAAGCGCAACGTCGGCGTAAGGCGCATGAAGTTTCTCGAGGAATACGCGGAAAAGCACGGCTGCACGCTCTACTCGGCGCTCAAGAGCACGCTCGACGACGAGATATTCCGCGGGACGAAGGCCGCGTCCTTCGTCAAGCTCGTCGAGTCCTTCTCCGGAGATCAGAGCTCGCGCCCCGTCTCGGAGTTTCTCTCCGACGTGCTCGACCGCAGCCGCTATGAGGAAATGCTCCGCACTGAGGGCAGCCAGGAGCGGCTGGACAACCTCGCCGAGCTCAGGCAGTCCATTTACGAATACGAGACGTCCTGCGGCGAGGAGGCCTCGCCCGAGCACTATCTTGCCCACGTCGCGCTTTTTACCAACAGCGACGCGGAGGGCGCGGCGGACAGAGTAAAGCTCATGACAGTCCACGCGGCGAAGGGTCTCGAATTCCCGTACGTCTTCCTCTGCGGCATGAACGAGGGCATCTTTCCATCCCGCAAGACGGCGACCCTCCCCGGCATGGAGGAGGAGCGGCGGCTGGCCTTCGTCGCGATGACGCGAGCGGAAAAGCGGCTCTATATCTCGGAGGCCGAGGGGCGCGCGCTCGACGGCTCTCCGCGATATCCCTCCCGCTTCATCCTCGACATAGACCCGCGCCTTATCGAATATGACGAGCCCCCGCGCGAGGAGCTCATAAAGGACGCGCGCGAATATATAGACATGAGCGCTAAGTATCTGCCCGAAAGCGAATTCGAGCCCTTTGCCGAGGGGACGCGCGTCTCGCATACGGTCCTCGGGCCGGGCACGGTCCTCGGCGCGGACATGACGAAAAAGGCGCACGTCGTCAAATTCGACTCGCTGCCGACGCCGCGGGCGATCTCCTTCAAGGTCCCGCTCGAGGTCATAAGCTGAAAAACGAAGCCCTGCGGATCGCTCCGCAGGGCTTTTCGGTCTGAACAGATCATTCTTCGGTCTCTTCTTCGGGCTGCTCGGCCGGTCCGTCGGCCTTTTCAGCAGACAGTCTCTCGGCGCGCTCATGGAAATAGTCGGGGACGTTCACGCCGTAGTACTCCAGCGCGTCGAGGTACTTGGGGTCGGCGAGCCTCGACATGGAATCCTTCAGCTCCTCGGAGAGTTCCCCTCGCCTGCCCTCGAAAAGGTCTATTATCTTCTGCTCTCGCTCGTGCTTGCCCGCGACCTTGACGATCTCGCAGATGAGCACGATGATAAAGAGCACGCCTATGGCGGCGAAGGCGACGCCGGGAACGATGGCGAAGGAATTCTCGCCCTTGAAATAGGAATTGAGGTAGAGTATGGAAACGGCGGTCGGGAACGCGGCATAGACCGCCTTCATCCAGTTGAACTTGACGTCCTTCTCCGCGTAGGTCGCGAGCGCGGGCTCCTTGAAGGCCTTGTCGTAATAGAGCTTGTCGCAGTGGGGGCAGATGCGGAAAGGCGGCCCGATGAGCCTGCCCTTTATCCCGTGAGAGATATACTCCCCGCAGCGGGGGCATACCGTCTTATTGTCCAGAAGTCCCATAAACAAGCGTTCCTTTCTCTTTATGGGTAAATTTTAGCATATCGGACGCAATAAAGCAATCGGGAATAAAGCCCTTTGAAAAAGCAAAGCTCCGGTCTCATTCGAAACCGGAGCTTTACTGCGGCAATCGGTTAAAACTCCTGTTTGCCGTTGAGGCAACGGGAAGGAAGAGAGTGTGAGAGGAACCCAGGAAGGGTTCCTTTCACGTTCAATTCCCCGCGCCGTGCGCGGGCCAACAAAAAACGACATGTCGAAACATGTCGTTTTTTGCTGGCACGCCTGAAGGGACTTGAACCCCTGACCTACTGGTTCGTAGCCAGTCACTCTATCCAGCTGAGCTACAGGCGCATATGCTCTCATCAAGCCTATGCATATTAACATAGCTGCCGCGAAAAAGCAAGAGCTTTTTTGCTGCTTTCCGGTTTTTTTATTGGCGGCTTTCAAAAATGCAAATTTCGCCCGCAGACGTTGCAGAAAGTCCTTGACTTTTGCGATTTATCTAATTAAAATAAGCTATCATTGAAATTTAAGCGGCCGCCGGTTTCATCAGAGCGCATCTCAGGCCGCAACTTTTTTATGAAAGGAAGCTCATTTTATGAACGCTTACATCGAAAGAGTCCTCGAGACAGTCAAGGCGAGAAACAAAGCCATGCCCGAATTCATTCAGGCCGTCGAGGAGGTCCTCTATTCTCTGGAGAGCGTCATTGAGGCGCATCCGGAATATGAGGAAAACGCCATTCTCGAGAGGATGGTCGAGCCTGACAGACTTATCGAATTCCGCGTGCCCTGGACCGACGACGAGGGCAAGCCGCACATCAACCGCGGTTTCCGCGTCCAGTTCAACGGAGCCATCGGCCCCTACAAGGGCGGTCTCCGCTTCCACCCCGCCGTCACCACCGGCACGATAAAGTTCCTCGGCTTCGAGCAGGTCCTGAAAAACTCGCTCACGACGCTGCCCATGGGCGGCGCGAAGGGCGGCAGCGACTTCGACCCGAAGGGCAGGTCCGATGCGGAGATCATGCGCTTCTGCCAGTCCTTCATGACGGAGCTCTATAAATACGTCGGGCCCGATATGGACGTCCCCGCGGGCGACATCGGCGTCGGCGGGCGCGAGGTCGGCTTCCTCTACGGGCAGTACCGCCGCCTGACCAGCACCTTCAACAACGGCGTCATCACCGGCAAGGGCATCCCCTACGGCGGCTCCCTCATCCGCCCGGAGGCCACGGGCTACGGCGCCGTGTACTACCTCGTCGAGGCTCTTAAGCACGACGGGCTCACCGTCGAGGGCAAGACCGTCGCCGTCTCCGGCTACGGCAACGTCTCCTGGGGCGCCGTCAAAAAGATCGCCGAGCTCGGCGGCAAGGCCGTCACCCTCTCCGGCCGCGCGGGCTACGTCTACGATCCCGCCGGCATCACGACCGAGGAGAAGTTCAACTTCATGCTCGAGATGCGCGAATCCGGCCGCGCCGACGCGCTTGAGGCGTATGCCGCGAAGTTCGGCGCCGAGTTCCATCCCGGCGAAAAGCCCTGGGGCGTCAAGGCCGACATCATCATGCCCTGCGCGACCCAGAACGAGGTCGACGTCGAGGACGCGAAGAAGATCATCGCCAACGGCATCAAGTATTATATGGAAGTCTCCAACATGCCGACCACCAACGAGGCCATGAAGCTCCTCATGGACAGCGGCGTCATCCTCGCCCCCTCCAAGGCGGTCAACGCCGGCGGCGTCGCCGTCTCCGGTCTGGAGATGTGCCAGAACTCCGCGCGTCTGTCCTGGACGGCCGAGGAGGTCGACGCGAAGCTCAAGAGCATCATGAAGAACATCTACGAGAGCTCCGTCGCCGCCGCCGAGCGCAACGGTCTGGGCTACAACCTCGCGGCCGGCGCGAACATAGCCGGCTTCGAGAAGGTCGCCGCCGCCATGATGGCGCAGGGCCTCATCTGATCCACACATACGCGGAGGACCGGGTCTTTTACGGACCCGGTCCTTTTTTATGCCTCCAGCGCGGCGCGGAGCTTTTCAAGCGCGCGCTTTTCGATGCGTGAGACGTAGCTTCGGGATATGCCGCAGAGCTTCGCAGCCTCGCGCTGGGTCATTGGCTTAGTCCCTCCGAGCCCGTAGCGCATCGTCACGATCTCGTTTTCCCGCTCGGACAGCGTCTTTTCCATGACGCCGCGGAGCTTCCGGCAGTTTTCCTTCAGGCTCAGCGCCTCGAACATATCGTCCTCGACGCAGATGACGTCCATGAGCGAGAGGCTGCCGCTGTCCTCCTCGGTGTCGAGCGTCTCGGAGAGGGGCAGATCGCCGGCTGTCCTGCGCAGGCGGCGGAAATACATGAGTATCTCGTTTTCGATGCAGCGGCTGGCGTAGGTCGCGAGGCGCACGCCCTTGCCGGCGTTGAAGCTCGAAACGCCCTTGATGAGGCCTATCGTCCCGATCGTAATAAGATCGTCCTGATCGCAGGAGGCGGTATAGTATTTCTTTATGATGTGCGCGACGAGTCGGAGATTATGCTCGACGAGCCTGTTTCGCGCCGCCTCGTCTCCCTGCGCGGCGCGCTCGAGACATTCCCGCTCCTCCGCGGCGCTCAGTGGCCGCGGGAAGGAGCCTGTGCTGCCGAGGCGCAGGGTGAAGAAGGCGGAGCTTAAAATGAGCAGCAGGGCTGCGGAGATCATGGGCGTCACCTCGCAGGGGCGTTATGACACATCATATTCGCCCCGCGCCTTCTTCATGCGAAGCAATTTCCGCTTGCCCGCGGCGGCGCATCTGTGTTATCCTCATAAAGTCAGGGAGGTGCGCTTATGGCTTTTTCTCAGGCGACGCTCGATTTTCTCATGGAAAACAGGATAAACGACAGCAGGCTCTGGTTCAACGAGCACAAGGCGGAGTATACAGAATACGTCCGCGACCCCATGCGCGGCTTCGTCGAGGAGATATCGCCCTTTCTGGCGAAGGTCGACCCGATGATCATCTGCGACCCGGTCCGCTCCGTCTCGCGCATCTGGCGCGACGCGCGCTATTCCAAAACGCTCTTTCGAGAGAACCTCTGGTGCACGTTCTCGCGGGACCGGCACGCCTTCTCCCTGCCAGGCTATTTCTTCGAGATAACTCCCTTCGGCTTCAGTTACGGCTGCGGATGCTATGACGTCGGGGCGGATTTTATCGGGGAGTACCGCAGGCTCATTCTGGCCGGCAGCCCGCTTTTTGCGGAAGCCGTCGAGGCCGTGCGCAAGGCCGGCTGCCCTCTGATGGACACGCGCTACAAGCGGACGCGGCACCCGGACGCGCCGGAATGGCAGAGGGAATGGCTCGACCAGAGGAGCGTCTGCGTCCTCACCGAGAGCGGCGATCTCGGCGCGCTCTTTTCCGACGATCTCCCGAAGAAGATCGGAGGGAAGTTCAAAAAGCTCAAGCCGTTTTACGACTTTCTCCTGCTCGTCGCGCAGACGGTCATGTGATCAGGCAACATAAAAGGCAGACGGGTCATCTCCCGTCTGCCTTTATTTATACCGATTTCAGGCCTTGTCCTTTTTTATTATGGCGCGCATGGCCTCGACCGCGACGCGCACCGCCATGGACGTATCCTCGCTCATCTCCTGATCGAGGCCGGCCTTCTCGCGTTCCTGGTTCCATACGACGTGGAAGCAGGCGCCGCATCTTGCCTTCAGCGCGGAGGCTATGACGAAGAGCGCCGCGGACTCCATTTCGGAGGCCTTGACGCCGAGGCGCTTCCACGCCTCCCATTTCTGCTCCAGCTCGTAGGAGACCGGCATTCTGCCGGGGCTGTGCTGACCGTAGAACGAATCCTTGCACTGCACGACGCCCGCGTGGGTCCTGTTGCCGAGGGCGACGGACGCCTCTCGCAGCGCGAGCGCGATATCGAGGTCGGAGACGGCGGGGAATTCTATCGGCGCGTACTCGCAGGACGTGTGCTCATAGCGTATCGCGCCCGTCGCGACGACTATGTCGCCGGAGCGCACGTCGAGGTCGATGCCGCCGCAGGTCCCCGTCCGGATGAACGTGTCCGCGCCGACGGCGCAAAGCTCCTCCATGGCTATCGCGGCCGAGGGGCCGCCTATGCCCGTCGAGCAGGCGGTGATCTTCTCGCCCTCGAGATACCCCGTCCAGACGTTGAACTCGCGATTGTACGCGACCTGCTCCGCGCCGTCGAACAGCGCGGCGATGCTCTTTATCCTGCCGGGATCTCCGGCGAGGATGACGTACCTTCCGACGTCGCCCTCCGCGCAGTGTATATGGTATTGTTTTTCAAGGCTCTGCATGCTTTTTCCTCCCGCCTCAAGCTCGCCCGAGGCTCTTTAATATGCCGCTGCTGCCGATGCGGTCAGCCCCCGCGGCAAGAAACGCCTCGGCCTGCTCGACCGTCCTTATCCCGCCGGCGGCCTTGACCTTCATGTTGTCCGGTATGCTCGCGCGCATCAGTCTGACGTCCTCCACTGTTGCTCCACCTGTCGAAAAACCCGTCGAAGTTTTGACATAGTCCGCTCCACTCTCGGCGGCGCAGCGGCAGGCGGCGCGCTTTTCCCCGTCCGTCAGCAGGCAGCATTCGATGATGACCTTGAGTATCTTTCCGGGGCAGGCCCCGCGCACGGCGGCTATATCCTTCGCAACGAGATCGAGCCTGCCGTCCTTCAGCGCGCCGACGTTGATGACCATGTCTATCTCGTCGGCACCGTTTTCGACGGCGTCGCGCGTCTCGGCCGCCTTGGCTGCCGGCGTCGTGTAGCCCTCCGGAAAGCCGATGACCGTGCAGACGGCGACCTTCCCGCCGAGCTTCTCGGCGGCGTGCGCCACGAAAGAGGGCGGAATGCATACCGAGGCGGCGCCGAATTCGAGCGCCTCGGCGCAGAGCTCGTCTATCTCCCGTTCCGTGCAGTCCTGCCGCAGCAGCGTATGGTCTATATGCCCTGCGAGTTCTCTGATATCCATGCAGCATCTCCCCTGTTGTCTGCCGCGCCGCTTGCGGCGGGCGGCAAATGGTGGTATAATGAATCATCTGAAAAAAACGTATTTCGGAGGTCAATATGAGTATACCAAAACGAGACGAGCTCGACAAGCGTTATACCTGGGCTTTGGAAGATATTTATCCCGACGACGCGGCCTTTTCCGCCGCGCTGAAGGAAGCGGAGAGCCTCATCGAGCGCTGCGAGGCCATGAAAGGACATCTGACCGAGAGCGCGGACAGCCTGCTGGCCTACCTGAAGCTCAATGACGAGGCGACCGATACCGTCGAAAGGCTCGCCACCTACTGCATGAGAAAGAGCGACGAGGACACGGGCAACTCCTTCTATCAGGGGCTCAAGGGGAGCTTTATGACGTTCTACGTCAAGCTCGAGGCGGCCGCGTCCTTCGCCACTCCGGAACTGCTCGAGGCGCCCGCGGAGCTCTATGACCGCTACTTTGGCGAGAAGCCGGAGCTGACGGTCTACCGCCGCTATATAGACCGCATCCTCGCCAAAAAGGCGCACACGCTCTCCCCCGCCGAGGAAAAGCTTCTCGCCTCCGCGGGCGAGATGGCGCAGAACCCCGGCGAGGTCTTCTCAGTCTTCACCAATGCCGACATGAGGTTTCCCGACGCGGTCGGAGCCGACGGCGAGGCGCATACCGTCAATCAGGAGACGGCGATCACCCTCATGCGCAGCTCCGACAGAGTCCTGCGCAAGGCTGCCTTTGAGAGCCTCTACCACACCTTCGGCGGCTTTAAGAACACGATAGCCGCCTGCCTCGACGCGCAGGTCGCGCAGCTTCGCTTCTTCGCCAAGGCCAGGGGTTTTGAAAACACGATGCAGGCTTCGCTCTTCGAGACGGAGGTCCCCGTCTCCGTCTACAAGAACCTAATCGAGGCAGTCCATGACAATATGGGATACATGCACAAGTACATGGCCCTGCGCAAAAAGCTGCTCGGAGTCGACGAGCTGCATATGTACGACGTCTACGTTCCCATCGTCTCGGATATTGACGACAAGATCCCCTTCGAGGAGGCCAAGGAGACCGTCGCGGCCGCGCTCGCCCCGCTCGGCGAGGAATACGTCGCGGCGCTGCGCAAGGGCTTCGACGAGCGCTGGATCGACGTCTATCAGAACGTCGGCAAGCGCAGCGGAGCCTACTCCTCCGGCGGCAGGCCGCACCCCTACGTCCTTCTCAACCATGACGACGATCTGGAGAGCGAATTCACTCTCGCGCATGAGATGGGCCACGCGCTCCACACATATCACTCTATCAAGAACCAGCCGACCGTCTACTCGGACTACGTCATCTTCGTGGCCGAGGTCGCCAGCACGTGCAACGAGGCGCTGCTCATGCAGAGCCTTCTCAAAAAGACGACAGACAAGCGCGGCAGAGCCTATCTCATCAACCATTTCCTCGAGCAGTTCCGCACGACGCTCTACCGCCAGACGATGTTCGCGGAATTCGAGATGAAGATAAACGAGATGGCCGAGCAGGGCATAAAGCTCACTGCGGACGTCCTCAGCGAGCTCTACGGCAAGCTCAACGAAGAGTATTACGGGCCCGACGTCGTCAGCGACCCGGAGATCTCCTTCGAGTGGGCGCGCATCCCGCATTTCTTCTATAATTTCTACGTATTCCAGTACGCTACCGGCTTTTCCGCCGCCATGGCGCTTTCTCAGCGCATACTTACCGGCGGCGAAGAGGCGGTAAAGCAGTATCTCGGCTTCCTGTCCGCTGGAAGCTCGACGGACCCCATCAGCATACTGCGCGCGGCGGGCGTCGATATGAACACGACAAAGCCCGTAACGGACGCGCTCGGGATATTCGGAGACCTTATCGACGAATTCGAAAAGCTGCTCTCGGAATGAGCAAAGCACAAAAACGCCCGCATGGACAGCCATGCGGGCGTTTTTCTTTATTATTTACGCTTTGAGGTCTGCGATGAGGGCGTCGACGTTCTCCTCGCGCGTGGCCCAGCTCGTGCAGAAGCGGACGGTCGTGTGCTCCGCGTCGGGCTTGCCCCAAACGGAGTATGAATACTTCTTCGAAAGGCGCTCAAGCAGCGCGTCCGGCAGGACCGGGAACTGCTGGTTCGTCGGAGACTCGAAGGCAAACGGGAAGCCCGCCTCCTTTATTCCCGCGCGGAGCTTCATCGCGAGCCTTATCGCATGCCCGGAGATGCGCTCATACAGCCCGTTCGTCATAAGCGTATCGAACTGCAGCCCGAGAAGACGGCCCTTGGCGAGCATGCCGCCGTGGCGCTTTATAAGATAGCGGAAATCCTGCTTGAGGGCGAAATTTGTAATGACGACGGCCTCGCCGAAGAGCGCGCCGACCTTCGTCCCGCCTATATAAAAGACGTCCGTCAGCCGCGCGAGGTCGGGAAGGGTCAAATCCGCGCCCTCGGCCGCGAGCCCGTAGCCGAGGCGGGCGCCGTCGACGAAGAGATACAGCCCGTATCTGCGGCAGGTCGAGGCTATCTCCTCCAGCTCGGCGCGGGAGTATATCGTCCCGTTCTCGGTCGGGTGGGAGATATAGACCATGCCGGGGCGCACCATGTGCTCGAAGGCCGAGTCGTGCATGTGCGCCTCGACGTATTCGGCTATCTGTGCGGCGCGTATCTTCCCGTCTGTCGACGGGAGAGGCAGGACTTTGTGCCCCGTCGCCTCGACGGCGCCCGTCTCATGGGCGTTTATATGCCCCGTGACGGCGCAGAGCGGGCCCTGATGCGGGCGCAGCGCCGCGGAGATCACCGTCGCGTTTGTCTGCGTGCCGCCGACGAGGAAATGCACGGCCGCGTCCGGCGACTGGCAGAGCCTTCTTATCTTATCCGCGGCCGAGGCGCAGAATTCGTCCTCGCCGTAGCCCGCTGTCTGGAGCATGTTCGTCTCGGTCAGGCGGGCGATTATCTCCGGGCAGGCGCCCTCTGTATAATCGCATTCAAAATGGATCATATTCTCTCCTCTTTCCCATTACCGACGATGCGGCGGGTGCGCGATGGCACCCGCCGCATGCGGTCTTATTGATCTCAGAATACGAGGACGGGCTTGATGACGCTGCCGTTGTGGCTGTCCTCAAAGGCCTGCTCGAAGTCCTCGAACTTATAATATTTGGCGAGCTTGCCGACGGGGAGCTTGCCCTCCTTATAGTACCTGACGAGCTCGGGGATGAACACCTTCGGGTTAGAGCCGCCCTCGACTATGCCGGCGAGCGTGACGCTCGGGCTCATGATCTGGTTCTCGATGAGGACGTTCATCCTCTGGTCGCCCATGACGGAGACGATGACGGCGAGGCCCTCGCGGCGCATGGAATCGAGCATCTGCAGGCCGAGCGCGGGGACGCCGGAGGCCTCGAGCGCGTAGTGAGCGCCCTTGCCGCCGCAGATGCGCTTTATCTCGGCGGGAACGTCATCGAAGTCCCTGCCGTTGATGACGTGGGTCGCGCCGCATTCCAGCGCGAGCTGCAGCCTCGAGGGGACTATGTCGACGCCGATGATCGTCGAGCAGCCGGCTATCTTCGCGGCCATGATCGCGGCGATGCCGACGGCGCCGCAGCCGAAGACGACGATGGAGGTGCCGGGCCTCGGAGCCATGCGGTTGAGCACGGCGCCGGCGCCGGTCTGGATGCCGCAGCCGAGCGAGCAGAGGGCCTTGAGGTCCTCGATGCCGACGTCGACCTTGACTGCGCTGGAGGCGTCGCAGACGGCGTATGTCGCGAACGAGCCCTGGCCGAAGAGGGAGCCTATCTCGGTCCCGTCGGCGCCGGTGATGCGGGTGGTGCCGTCCTTATACTTGCCGTGGAAGAAGAGGTGGAAGCTGTCCTCGCAGGCGTAGGGATGGCCCTCGCGGCAGTAGTCGCACTCGCCGCAATAGGGGAAGCTGATGATGACCTTGTCGCCGGGGGCGAGCTCGGTCACGCCTTCGCCGACGGATTCGACGACGCCGACGCCCTCATGGCCGAGGACCATCGGGAGAATGGCGGGGATGAAGAGGTTTCTTGCGGCGGCGTCGGTATGGCAGACGCCGCTGGCGACCATTTTGACGAGTATCTCGCCCATCTTGGGCGCTGCGAGCTCGACTTCCTCAAGGGCGAGGGCGCCCGCTTCACGGCAGACTGCGGCTTTGATCTTCATAAAAACACGCTCCTATCCGAAAAATTAAAGTTCGTCTATATCCACGATCCGGTATCCGGTCGCGTTTACCAGCGTCGTATTTCCGAGCTTCATGACGGCCTTTTTATTGACCGGAGAGCCCGAAAGGTGCTTATGGCCGAAGAAATGGAGCCTCGGCTCATGCAGGGTATCGAGGGTATGGAACGCGGCGAAGCCCTGATGGAAAGCGTCGTCCCCGTCGCCGAAGCCGAGGGGCGCGGCATGGGAAACGAAGATGTCTATCCCGCGCTTTTTCTTTATCTCGCCCGCAAACCGCTTGGCCCTTCTCGCCATCTCCAGCTCCGTGAACTGGAAGGGCTCGGGCGAAGAGCCCAGGCAGCCGCCGAGCCCGCCTATGCGCAGCCCGCGATAGCTTATGAGGCGCCCGTCTATATCGACGCAGCCCTCGGGCGGCTTGCGCAGGTAGTCCGTGTCATGGTTGCCGTGGACGTAGAAGAGCGGCGCGGGTATCATCGAGACGATGAAGGAGAGATACGAGGCCTTCAGATCCCCGCAGGAGATGATGAAATCTATCCCCGAAAAGACCTCCGGGTCGAAGTGATCCCATATGAAATTGCTCTCAACGTCGGACACGGCCAGAATGCGCATTCGCGGGACCTCTCCTTTCCCTGTCTTTCATCAGATTATACTACTTTCGTTTCCCCGCCGCAACCGCTTTTTGTTTTTTCGGAGATGTATGCGCGATCTTCCATATGAGCGAAGCGGATAAACTCGCTCATCAGGCCCGGCACCAGAAAGAGGGAAATCCTGTTCGGATTTCCCTCTTTCTGGTGCCGGCGACGGGGGTCGAACCCGTACATCCTATCGGATACGGGATTTTAAGTCCCGGGTGTCTGCCAGTTCCACCACGCCGGCCCGCGGGCTTGATTATAGCACCTCGCGGCTCCGCCGTCAATCTGCACGGAGGAGATCTGGCCTGCCGAAAAACTCATATTGAAAATCGCGCTCGCCTCTGCTATAATGGCGCAGCCGCGCAGGCAATACTTTCCAAAGGAGAAGAAATGGCAGGAAGGGAGAAAAATCCGAATACTCTCTGGACGAAGGACTTCACGATCATAACCCTCGGCAGCGTCGTGTCCATGTTCGGAAACGCCATGTCAGGCTTCGCGCTGAGCCTGATGGTGCTCGACTATACCCAGTCGCCCCTTTTCTTCGCGATCTACGTCGCCATTTTCACGCTGCCTCAGATAATAATGCCCATCTTCTCCGGCGCGATACTCGACAGGTTCTCGCGCAAGAAGACGATATACACGCTCGACTTCATCTCCGCCGGACTCTACGCGCTCGTCGCCCTGCTCATATGGCGAGGCATGTTCAGCTTCGTGCTCTTTGCCATCTACGCCTTCATACTCGGATCGATAAACAGCATCTACATGGTCGCCTTCGAGAGCTTCTATCCCCTGCTGATAACCGAGGGCAACTACTCCAAGGCCTACTCGATATCCAGCCTGCTCGAAACGCTCTCGGCGGTCATGGTCCCCGTCTCGACGTATTTTTACAACCTCGTCGGCATAGCGCCGCTGCTCGGCGTCAACGCCGTCTGCTTCTTCATCGCGGCCGTCATGGAGACGCGCATAGGCGCGGAGGAAAAGTACATCGAAAAGCGAAAGCTCGAGGAGGATACGCCCGCCTCCGGAAAGCGCCTGCTGCGCGATATCAAAGAGGGGTTCAAGTACCTGCTCAGCGAGAAGGGACTTCTCGCCGTCGCGGTCTATTTCACGTTCTCGTCCATAGCGGGCGGCGCCTCCAGCGTCATAACGCTGCCGTTTTTCAAGGGCACCTTCGATAACGGCGAATATATCTACATGCTCGTCTGGGGCATGGCCCTCGTCGGGCGAGCGGTCGGCGGCGCGGTGCATTACAGGATACATCTCCCCGTCAAGGCCAAGTACGCTATCGCCCTTGCGGTTTACATAATTATATCGCTGCTGGAGGGCTTCTATCTCTATACGGCGATACCTCTGATGATGATAATGTGCTTTCTGACGGGTCTCGGCGGCGTCACGAGCTATACGATACGCATATCCTCGACGCAGAGCTACGTCCCGGACGAGAAGAAGGGGCGCTTCAACGGCGCGTTCAACATGCTCAATACGACGGGCGCCTTCGCGGGCGAGCTGCTCGCCGGAGCGCTGACGACGGTCATCCCCGTGCGCGGCGTGCTGACCTGCTTCATGGTCATGAACGCCGTCGCCGCGGTCGCGATAATAGGCGGCAGCAGAAAGTCCGTCTCCGCGATATACAACCGCGATCAATAAGGCGCAGAAAGGCCGCTTCCCGGCTTCGGGAAGCGGCCTCTTGTTCAGTAAGCAGTCAAAAGCGGGACAAAAGAACCGTACCCGGAATTTTCATTCTTTGCTGTTTTTTATGCGTCGCGGCCTGTGGCCCGCGCCGTGAGTCTGCGGGTCCGCAGCCTCCGGCGCTTTTCTTTTTGCCGGATATATGCTATTGTACGTAAGGATAAACCATATGCTATCTACCGATCAACACTCGACGGAACAGGTGAAAAAGAAATGTTTTTTATTCTCGCGGCTGTGGCTTTTTTCACGGCGATCGTTTTGCTTCTGGTGTATACGGTCCAGATAAACCGCACGAAGAAAAAATATCTGGGCAGAGACGCGGTAAGGAAAATAACGGAACAGGCGGTCGAGTACTCTCTGAAGACCGATACCACGCTGACCTGCGACTACTGCGGTTTTACCATAGATACGACCAGGTATAAGACATGCCCGCAGTGCGGCGCGTCTTACGGTGAAGACGGGGAGTGGAAAAACCGTATCGGCGTCGATGAAAAGGAAATGGAGATCCGCATCGCTTCCGGGATCGAGGATAACAGGGACGATGTCAGAGCCCTGAACGCCGAAAGGTTGAAAAAGGTGCGGAACATCCTTATAGCCTTCGGCGTCGTCACGGCTCTCTTCGTCGCGATGCTCGTCATCGGTCTGGTCACGACCGCGGCACAGCCGAACCGTTCGGAAAAGGTCGGCAGCGATTATTCGCCCGCAGGCTACTCGTTCACTGAAAAGCTGATAGGCGACAGCGACGGCATAAGGGTCGAATTCGGGGATATCTACGTCAAAAAGGAAGATTACCTGGGAGAGACCGAGTTCTCATATGAGATAGAAGTCGTGATCACGAATCCGGAAAAGAAAAAAGGCAGCCTCGTGATGTATCCCGCCGCCGCAAACGGCAGGTGCTTCGACAGCATATTCTATGAAGAGATCGGCCCGAGGAAGCAGATCGTAAGGATTCTGGACATCCCGTACTATTACTGCGGGGACGAAGCTCTGAAATCCCTTGTGATATACAACGCGCACTTTACGGGGAAAGATTATTCCTCCACGGATCTACAGGCAGAAGCCAGGGTGTTTGAAACGGACGCCGATTATACCGTGCGGGAGCCTGAGATAAAAGGCGATATCCTGTTTGAAAACAACGGTCTGGTCTTCTCCGTTTACGGCGAGGGCGAAAAGACTTATATCCAGATCACCAACTCCGGCGCCGATGATTTTCAGGTCGAAACCTATACGTCAAATACAAAAACCGATCACGACAGTATCTGGGTCGATGTGTTTATTCCGGCTTATTGCCAGTATAACGCTGAAACGCATGATTCGGATACCGGCGCGGATCAGAAGCTGCAGCTTGAATGTACGTGTTACAGCAGACCGGAACTGAGTTTCATAACAGGCTTGATGGACATCGGTGACTGAGCCTTTATGCGTGTCACCTGGGATCAAAACCGCTCATGACGGGTATTTCAGAAACACAGACGGGGTCTTGCATTCACTCTTTTTTTCGGAGCCGGACCAGGAGGCTGC